>URJU01000225.1 GCA_900548315.1 uncultured Coprococcus sp.
GTCTCGTGGGCTCGGAGATGTGTATAAGAGACAGGGAGAACAGTCTTCGTCCCCCTTCCGTCAAATCTGTTGGCACCAAAATACCTCTTTCATCATAGTATTGAATCGTTCTTACTGAAACGTTGCACTTCTTTGCAAGCTCTCCTGTTGTGTATAATGACATATCCTGCCTCCTTTCAAGGTCCATATTAGTACATAACGTAGCGTGACAAGCAATATATCACGCTACGTCATTTTTTGATTTTTTCAAATAATCAAATTTTTATATCAAACCAGACAGCGAGAGAAATTCAAATTTGTATTATTGGTTATTATATTTGGCGGCTTGTTCTTTCCAGTATGCCATAATATTTTCAACCATTGTAATACACTCATTTTTAGCAGTAGTTTCATTATATTCTTGCATATTGCTGAAAATATGTCCGCATGGTTCTAAATCATCATCTTCAAAACCACCACAAACGCCAACAAGCCATTTACCAAGCAACGACGCT
This sequence comes from uncultured Coprococcus sp., assembly GCA_900548315.1. GTDB lineage: Bacteria > Bacillota > Clostridia > Lachnospirales > Lachnospiraceae > Coprococcus. Next base: position 495 of record URJU01000225.1, read on the forward strand.
TTGAATTTGAAAATGTAATAATGCATTTCATTAAAATCAAATTCACCTGCACATTCAATTTTGAAAGGCTTTTTTCCTAATTCATGAGGGTCAGATAACCATTCAATCATTGCTGTTTGTGCTGCGTATAGCTGTTCCTTATTCATTTCCATATACCTCCAAAAATTCCGATTTATCTTATATATTCAACGCACTCAATCAAACTTAAATATATTAAGTCCTGTTCCTTCATCATAAATTCTGTCAACTTTTCCATCAATTACTGAAATTACCATCTCACAGACTGCGCTGACAACAGCTCTGTTCAGATGTCCGCCAAACACTTCACCCTTCTCATTTCCGGCGCTCATATGGAGATGTGCATAATATTCTCCGTCCATTGTACTGATTGTTCCTGTAAGCGATGTGATTTCATAATATCCTTTAAAGCTGTTGGAGTAATATTTCTTTTCATCTATCTTATATACTCCGACTGTAAAATCATCGATAGCTCCAAGAGCATTGATACTGGCAAGCTTTATATTCTCATTAATAGCAATTACCTTCAGTTGCTCCAATATCTCCTCACCTTTGTCAATCCTTGCAATTATTGTGTTGTCAAATCTTTTATATTCCATTTTGTTTTCTCCTTCTATGGACGTTCCTAAATCTTCCCACTGTATGGATTCTGGGTTCCATCTCCCTGCAGATGATCATATTTTTCATACTCCTGTTTCTGCGATTTTTCCCCTACCGTTTCCGCTTGTTCTGATTCCGGCATGAGGTATTTAGGTATATTATACTCTTCCCCCTCTGATTCATCATCCAATATCAGAGAAGCCGCGTCTAATCCTAAATGAGAGAGTATAGATCTAGATGGTGTCCTGCCCATCTTCACATCTATGTAATACTTAATACTTGAGATAATTACAATAATTCCCACAATTCCACATACAACTATGCTTATATCGGATAATCCGATACCTCCCCCGTCGTCCTGGAGTAATCTGATAGTTCCTATGCAAACCACAAGCATTATAATCCCCGTCAGCAATTCGATCACAAGCTTTCTCTCATCAGAGATTTTGCCCTTACGCATTTTCACAAAGACAAGTATTGATAACATGATCATCGTAATTCCTATGCTCATCAATATGCTGCCCGGCAATGGCTTTCCATCCACATATGCATCAGCTGGCTCCTCTGGATCATATCTGATCTCCACCTTTTTTCCAATTTGCGGTGGAACCTTTGACGCATCATCATCCTCTAATTCATATTCCGTATCGCCCACAAAATACGCATAAATAGCCGAGTACATTCTCTCGTCATCGCTGTTTTCATAATACGACGATCCAGTTACCTTGCCTGTTGCTAAACCATAGTAATTATCCTTATGTATTCTGGCTGCTGCCATCCATATTCCAACTATCATTATGCCAATACCAATGACCATAATTATTATAGCCGAAACCTTTCTGCTTATATTTCCACGATTGTTTCTTCGAAACATACTATACCCCTTTCCTCTAAACGCGCTCAATGTATCCCCTCTTTATGTTCTCTGTAGAAATCCGTGACCGGATTGTCCACTGCACCATTTCCATCCCATGCAAGTAATAATAAATCCCAGCTCTGTTTTCCGCGATTATACTTCCCCTCACTATATCGCATATTCATTATCAATAAAATTCCAGCCTGTGCTCCACCAGCTCACTCCCCTCATATACGAGCTTGAGTGAGAAAAATCTCTTCTCCCCCTCAAGCAGCAATTTCAGGAATATTGCATCCCCGCTCCACGTCGGAAGTGTTGGCACGATCTCTTTATCTATCCATTGAAGATCACCCTCATCGCATATCTGGACATCCCCATCAAATCCATCTGCGGTGAACAGGCACATAAGCTCATTCTCGCACTCATTGCTGATAAATGTCACCAGCCCCCTGAATCTGTATGAAGTAAGTGTCAGCCCAGTTTCCTCCTTTATCTCCCTCAGAAGACAGTCCTCAGGACTCTCCCCCTCCTCGGCATGTCCACCTACACCGATCCATTTGCCTTTATTAATGTCCTTCTCCTTCTTTGTCCTGTGGAGCATCAGGTATCTTCCATCTTGCTCTATGTAACAAAGTGTTGTCATCTTCATAATTACTACTGTCTCCTTACCCTCTTTTGCACGTTTCATGTCGCAAATACAATTAATCTTTCTCACTCTGTTCTCTGCTGTTCACTATGTATATTCCTGCGCACACCAGCACCAGCGACACCAGGCTTACCGGGCCAAGTGCCTGCGCACCCTCGCGGAGCAGCCATGCCGACAGTATCACGCCGAACACCGGATTCATAAATCCAAATACTGCAACTCTGGATATGGGATTGTACTTGAGCAGCATTCCCCACAGAGAATATGCCACCGCCGATACAAGTGCCAGATATATGAGCATCAAAACTCCACCTGTGGATACGGTGCTGAGTCTGCCTCCCATGGCAAAACCGGCAGCCGACAGAATAATCCCTCCAACTATAAACTGGTAGCCACTGAGCATGACCGGATTGTGTTTTGCCGAATATCTCTTCAAAAATACCGATGAGAACGCATAAGCCACTGTCGAAAGGAATATCGCACCCTCACCTGACAAGCTCATATGGAAATTCATTCCATTCATGTTTATAAGTACAACTCCCGCAAATCCAACCAGACAGCCAAGCATCTTCTTCGCAGTGACATTTTCCTGATGGAATATGAATCCTGACACTATGATGGCAACGAATACATTTACTGCCTCTATGATGGACGCCTTGACTCCGCTTGTATGTGCGAGACCTATATAAAAGCTGTCTCTTATAC
>URJU01000226.1 GCA_900548315.1 uncultured Coprococcus sp.
GGTAATACTTATCATCTCGTCAGCGGTAATGTGTTCTTTTATGGTCAGAAAGATCCCTCAGGGGAGCTATAAGCCGCAGAAAGCAGGGAAGATAACATCAGTGATGAACAATGGGCAGTCGGAGGAACTGTCAGATCTGGATGCGTGGGTCGAGTACAGCATAATCAGTGATGGACTTGATGGAACGGAAAGTGATGATTACAGAAAGGGCAACATCTACCTTTCAACCGAGAATGAGATACGTCTCGATCAGCTTAAGGATATAAAAACTAAGGCAAGCAATGGGGTGTTCATATCAATAGTGATACTCGTCGCATGCTTTGTGGTTATAAGGAGAAGAAGACTCTATGAGTGTGTCGTGTGGGGCGGCGCAGCTGGAGTGATAATAGGTATCATAAGCTTTCTTATGATGCTGCTATCAAAAAATGGCATCTTATATGGTATGAAGAAACTCATATTTGACGGGGATCCTACAGTCCTTTTCCCCGGACATGATGTTTTGCCGGATATCATACCGTCTGGACTTGGTGTGAAGGTGCTTTGTGTTTATCTGGGTACGATATTTGTGGGACTGGCAGTTACGATCATCGTGAGAGTGATCAGCTACAAAAAGTCACGTCCACATAAATTCAAATAAATGTTACTTATGCGGTCTTGCGGATTGGAGAGTCTGCGTAAGATCGGAAAATATGGAGGTAGGTATGAGAAAAAGAATTGAGGAGTGGATAAACTGGGTGCTCTATGATGAGCTTATAGCCAGTAAGATCAATGCGCCAAAGCATTTGCTTGGCATTCACGATTACGGAGAGGGTCAGATAATCGTCGTGTACAAGCCGGGGGCAATAAGAGTTGAGGTGACGTCAAGAACAGGAAAGAAAGCTCACAACATGGAGCGGATGACCAATGAAGGATTGTTTGCAATATACTTTGACAAGAAAGAGTATGATGGCAACAAGTACAATGTGGTTACAACATATGAGGATGGAACTATAGTGAACAGTGCAGATCCATATTCCTTTAAGTCACTTATAACAGATTTTGATACATATCTCTTCGCAGAGGGAAAACACTATGATATATATGAGAAACTGGGTGCACATCCTATGACAATAGATGGTGTCAGGGGTACATATTTTGCTGTGTGGGCACCTCATGCAAGACGTGTCAGTGTTGTTGGAGATTTCAATCTCTGGGATGGCAATGTAAATCCTATGCAGATCACAGAGAATGAAGGAATATATGAACTTTTTCTTCCGGGAGTGGAGTCTGGTGCGGTATACAAGTACCAGATCATGACGAGATATGGAGAGATATTATATAAAGCAGATCCGTACGGCAATCAGTGTCAGATGAGACCTGAGAATGCTTCTGTTGTTGCCGATATAAGCAGCTACAAATGGAAGGATTCATCCTGGATGAATGCGCGAAACAAGGTCAGCCGTACAGACAGAATGCGTATGCCAATGTCAATATATGAAATGCATCTGGGTTCATGGCGTAAGAAGGTTGAAGACGATGATGCAGGATTTTATACATATAGAGAACTTGCACCTATGGTTGCAGATTATGTAAAAGATATGGGATATACTCATATTGAGCTTATGGGTATATCAGAGTATCCGTTTGATGGTTCTTGGGGATATCAGGTGACAAATTATTATGCACCGACCAGCAGATATGGTGACGCAGTTGATTTTATGTATTTCGTGGATTATATGCACAGCAATGGAATCAGTGTTATTCTTGACTGGGTACCTGCACATTTCCCGAGAGATGCCCATGGACTTGGAAGATTTGATGGAATGCCTCTTTATGAGCATCCGGATCCAAGACGCGGGGAACATCCTGACTGGGGTACATATATATTTGACTATGGCAGGAACGAGGTTGCCAATTTCCTCACGGCAAATGCGCTGTTCTGGGTTGAGAAGTTCCACATAGACGGACTCCGTGTGGATGCTGTAGCATCCATGCTGTATCTTGATTATGGCAAGCAGGACGGACAGTGGCTGCCAAATGAACACGGCGGCAATGAAAACCTTGAGGCTATCGCACTCATGCAGAATATAAACCGCATCATGGAGGAGAGAAATCCTGGTGCATATCTCATAGCAGAGGAGTCAACAGCATGGGCAGGGGTAACGGCACCGGCATCCATGGACGGACTCGGATTCCTGTTCAAGTGGAACATGGGTTGGATGAATGACTTCCTTGAGTATATGCAGATGGATCCTTATTTCAGGCAGAACAATCAGAATATGCTTACATTCAGTCTGTCATATGCGTATGCTGAGAACTATGTCCTTGTCATATCCCATGACGAGGTTGTTCATCTCAAGCGTTCAATGATAGAAAAGATGCCGGGCAGCGAGGAGGACAAGTTTGCAAATCTTAGAACGGCCTATGGATTTATGTATGGACATCCAGGCAAAAAACTGCTCTTTATGGGACAGGAATTTGCTCAGCCAAGGGAGTGGAGTGAGGCTAGAAGTCTTGATTGGTTTGTTCTTGACAATCCGCTTAACCAGGGAATGGAGAGATACGTCAAGGCGCTCAACAAACTGTATAATACAAATGATGCGATGTATGCAAATGACACTGATCCGATGGGATTTGAGTGGACAGACTGTGACCATCCGGATATGAGTATACTCTCATTTGTAAGGCGCGGTTCAACATCGAAGAAACAGTTGCTGTTCGTATGTAACTTTACACCAGTTGAGAGGGATGATTACAGCATACCGGTCCCTTGTTATACCACATATAAGGAGATACTGAACTCAGATGATGTACAGTTTGGCGGTAAGGGCAGACTGAACAGCAAAGCCGTAAAGGCGATGGACAAGAAGAATGCGAGAACACCATACAGCATAGATATCACAGTTCCGCCGCTTTCCACCGTTGTGTTTGAGTATGATTACACAGACATGACACCTGAGCTTGAAAAGAAGGAGGCTAAGGCTAAGGTTGCTGCAAAGAAGCGTGTGGATGCTGCAAAGAAAAAGGCTGCAGCTGCACAGAAGAAGGCAGAACAGATAAAGAATGACGCGGAGAAAGAGGTATCAGAGCTGAAGAAAGATGCAGAGAAGAAGAACGCTGAGCTGAAGAAAGATGCATCTGAGATATCAAAAAGGTTTAAGGATGATATAGCTGATATGGAAAAGTCAGTGACGGCTGTTGCTGATGACATCAAGAAAGATATAAAAGCTCATAAAAAATAAACTTGCAATATGAGAAAACAGGTCATATAATGCTGTCTCTTATACACATCTCCGAGCCCACGAGACGCGTAGTAATCT
>URJU01000227.1 GCA_900548315.1 uncultured Coprococcus sp.
TTATCGTCGGCAGCGTCAGATGTGTATAAGAGACAGATGTAATTGACAGACCAGACACACCGGCACCTTGGGCAAACTACCTCGGTTCACCGGAATATGGAGCTATAATCTCCAACAATGCAGGTGGTTACAGCTTTGAAAAGTCAGGAGCAAACGGAAGAATACTTAGATACATATTTAATAGCTTTGACCAGCCTGGAAGATATGTGTATCTTAGAGATGATGATACAAAGGATTATTGGTCAGCATCATGGCAGCCTGTTGGCAAGAGCCTTGATGTGTACAAGAGCGAGTGTCACCATGGAACGGCATATACAAAGATGTATGCAGAGTATTCTGATATCAAGTCGGAGGTACTGTATTATGTTCCACTTAACAAGACTCATGAAGTGTGGAAGGTAAGAGTTACCAACAATTCGGACAGACCACGTAATCTGTCAGCGATCGGGTACTGCGAGTTTACAAACGACTGCAATTATGAGCAGGATCAGGTAAATCTTCAGTACACACTCTTTATAACAAGAACATATTTCATGGATAACAACAAGATCCTTCAGGTCATAAACGAGAATGTTGAGAAGGCAGAGATCAACGGCAGCAAGGCTAACAGAAGATTCTTTGCACTTGCCGGAAGTGATGTTGCATCATATTGCGGAGACAAAGAGGAGTTCCTTGGAAGATATCACGGTTATGGTGATCCTGTTGGAGTTATAAATGGTGATCTTGGCAACAAACTCAACTACAACAGCAATGCCTGCGGAGGACTTCAGACAAAGTTCACACTTGCTCCGGGTGAGTCGAAGGATTTTGCGTTTATAGTTGGAATGAAGGACAATGATGCTGCAAATGCTGTCATAGCCGGATATACAGATCCTGCCGCAACATGTCAGAAGGAGCTTGATGAGCTGATAGAGTACTGGCATTCAAAACTCAACAACTTCCAGGTTCATACACCTAGTGATTCGTTCAACAATATGGTAAACACATGGAATGCATACCAGTGTTTCATGACATTTATATGGTCAAGAGCTGCGTCATTCTCATATTGCGGTCTCAGAAACGGATATGGATATAGAGATACAGTTCAGGATATTCAGGGTGTTATTCACCTTGCACCAGAGATGGCTCTTGAGAAGATCCGATTCATGCTGTCAGCACAGGTTGACAACGGCGGCGGACTTCCACTTGTAAAGTTCACACACAATGCAGGACACGAGGATACGCCGGATGATCCTTCATATGTACAGGAGACAGGACATCCTGCATACCGTGCAGATGACGCGCTTTGGCTGTTCCCAACCGTATACAAGTATATTGCAGAGTCGGGCAATCTTGACTTCATTGATGAGGTTATTCCATTTGCCAACAAGGATGAGGGCACGGTATATGAGCACCTTAAGAGAGCGATCGATTTCTCTATGAATAGACTTGGAGACAACGGCATGCCGGCAGGACTCTGGGCAGACTGGAATGACTGTCTGAGACTTGGAAAGAGAGGCGAGTCAACATTTGTTGCTATGCAGCTCTACTATGCAATGACGGTTATCAAGTATTTTGCAGAGATGAAGGATGACACAGAGTACATAGATTACATTAATAGCATTCAGTACAAGATGGGTGAGACCATCCAGAAGAAGTGTTGGGAGGACGACAGATATATCCGTGGATACAAAGAAGGCGGACAGGTTATCGGTTCAAAGAATGACCCAGAGGCAAGCATGTGGCTGAATCCTCAGTCATGGGCAGTTATAAGCGGACTTGCAACAAGAGAGCAGTCCGAGCTTGCACTTGAGTCCGTTCATAGAGAGCTCAACACAGAGTATGGTGTAAGACTTATGTTCCCTCCATACAGAGAGCACGCATTTGACGGAGCACTCATGCTTCTGTTCAATGCCGGAACAAAGGAGAATGCAGGTATATTCTCTCAGCCACAGGGCTGGATCATACTTGCTGAGGCACTCATGGGACATGGAAACAGAGCGTTCGAGTATTTCAATGAGAGCTCGCCTGCATCCATGAATGACAAGGCGGAGATCAGAAAGCTTGAGCCATACTGCCATGGACAGTTCACAGAGTCTGTGGGAAGCCCATTCGAGGGACGTGCTCATGTACACTGGCTCACAGGTACAGCATCAACCTGTATGGTTGGCTGCGTTGAGGGTATCATGGGTATGAGACCTGACTTTGGCGGAATCAAGATCGCACCTTCAGTTCCATCAGACTGGAAGGAGTTTGAGATCGAGAAGATGTTCAGAGGTAAGAAGCTCTCCATCAAGGTACAGAATCCTGATGGACATGAGAGTGGTTTCCAGAGCATGACTTTGAATGGAGAGGCTATGGAGTCAAATTATATTCCGGCAAGTGCATTAAAAGATGAAAATTCGATAGTTCTTGTTATGTAGTCTTTATCACATTAAAATAATTGGTTGGGACTGTATAAAGAAATAATATTTCCACATAATTAATTGAGAAGGGGGTATATCCCCCTTCTTAATTTTTGAGATTGAAAGCTGGTATATTATATGGTGGAAATGTTTGAAAATAATGGTACCAATGTTAATGGGATAAGGATAGAAGATAGGATAAAACTTGGAAAAAACTGTCATATTATGGAGTCAGACCTGGAAGGATTTATATTGATGTGCGGAATATATGGTGAGATAGAAGGCCATGAAAAACTTCCTGCAGGCATGAAAAGCACAAGTTATGAGGATCTTCTTCCCGTGGTTGCTCAAGCAGAAAATAGTGAATATATAAAGGGGGTCTTGGTACTGATAAACACAGTCGGAGGAGATGTGGAGTCAGGTCTTGCAATTTCGGAGATGTTTGCAAGTTTGTCAAAACCGGTTGTTACTCTCGTTTTAGGTGGGGGACATTCTATTGGCGTTCCACTTGCAACATCGGGAAATGCATCTTTTATTGTTCCTACAGCAACTATGGTAGTGCATCCGATAAGAACTAGCACTGCGGTGCTCGGTGTAAAACAGAACTTTGAATATATTGAGAAGATGCAGGATCGAATAATAGATTTTACGGTTGCTCATTCGGATATAACGAGGGATGAGTTCCAAAAGTATATGTTTAATACAGCCGAACTGACAAAGGATATAGGTTCAGTGCTTGTTGGAAGTGAGGCTGTACGTGCAGGTATAATAACGGCCACGGGAGGAATGTCCGACGCTCTTAAAAAACTCTATGACTTGATTAATTGCATAAATGATAGTAAAATTCCATAGGATATTGTCTGTCTCTTATACACATCTGACGCTGCCGACGATAAG
>URJU01000228.1 GCA_900548315.1 uncultured Coprococcus sp.
CGGCAGCGTCAGATGTGTATAAGAGACAGTTTGTATTCCGATACAATTCACTGGTGGAATCTTGATTTCACGATGCATGCTGATAATTGCTTTGATATATAGTGTGGCAATGATTGTAATGGCGGTGAAAAATATCAGAGACAATTGTTGAATATGCACTCTTTATGCGAATGCCCTCATTGAGCCGGCAGGCGGCATGATGGGGACAAGTGTATCAGCATGATGCGTAATTGTTGAGCGTTGAATTGGATCATGATGGCAAGAGTTTAATATTTTCATCATGATCTAAAGAAAGAATATGGTATGAGGAAGGAAAAATACAATGACTATCCATGAGTTCGGAAAAGAGAATAAAGAAACGATAATATTGATACATCCATCTGTTGTGAAGTGGGATTACTTTGAGAATGTAATTCCTCTGTTAGAAAAGAATTATCATCTGCTGGTTCCGGCACTTCCGGGTTATGATTTTGACAATGACAATGACTTTACAAGCGTGGAGCAGATTGCATCAGACTTAAATAACTGGATCAAGGCGAAGGGATTCACGGAGATATATGCTGTATATGGCTGTTCTATGGGCGGTTCCGTTGCGCTTATGGTTGCGCTTGGACAGAAGGTTAGAATACAGCATTGTGTAATAGACGGCGGAATCACACCGTATCAGTTGCCATGGATCGTGACACGCTTTATTGCGCTCAAGGATTATCTAATGATGATGATAGGCAGAGCAGGCGGTGTGGCTTTGCTGGAAAAGGCATTTGCTACAGACGACTATTCCAAGGAAGATCTGCAGTATGTTGCGGATGTTCTGAGACATTGCAGCAGCAAAACACTGTGGCGAACATTTGAATCGTGCAATAACTATAAGGTGCCGGATCCTGTTCCGAAGATTGATACGCACATCCATTATTGGTACGCAAAGAATGAAGAAAAAGAGCGGAAAAATGATATAGCGTATATCAGGCGCAGGCTACCTCAGACGGAGTTTGAAGTATTACCGGAACTCGGACACGGCGGACTTGTCTTACTCAGGCCTGAGTTGTTTGAGGAAATGATGAGCAAGTTTCAGTGAGATATGGAAAATATGAGTTAATATACGTTTGACATGAAGGGGGTGGAGAATGCTAATATAATATCAAAAGGTGCAACCGATAGACGGTTAGCCCTGATATTATTGGATACAAAAGTAACCGCTAAAGTTTGTTAGGACTGGGCGGTTATTTTTGTGTCTTATCATTGCTCTTAGAGCCAACGGCATAATCAAGAGCAAAGCAAGTGATGCATAAAGCTGATTATGGCTATAAACTCCTGTGATGAAGGCTAACCGCCTACCGAATAGGGTAGCACCGCATATATCACATCAAACAAATGTTCGACTCTCAATACTGATTCATAAATAAATACTGTTATAAACATAAAGACATGTTTTACGAAGACACAGGGTGGACGGTGTATAAACTATTTGAGTTCAATATAGGTGAAGGCCAGCCTGAGGATTAACCGCAGGAAAAAGAATATTATTTGCATGATAAATAATAGCAGGCAGATACTTGCTATTATTTTTTATTATATATATTGTGGTGAAAACACATTATTGAAAAAAATCTCAATACCCGCACTGCCGTTTTAAAGTTGAAACTGTTATAGTTATAGATAACAATGTATTTTAAGGGGTCAGTGATGGTGGTTTATATGCACAGATATTTGCAAAGAGATTCCCTGAGATGGTGAAGGAAATGTGCATCACGACAACTTTGACGATAGACTCGGATTATAATCTGGAGAAGTATATCGACAAGTTTCTTGAGAGAATTGTGTAGGTAGTTTGGCGAGAAGGGTAGCTTGGAGAGAAGTGTAATCAATAAAAAGCGCATAATATTTTCGCAAATTAAAATAAAACCGGGAAAAGGATACAAAGACATTAGAAATTGTATCCTTTTCCTGGTTTTTGTCATTTTAGATAAAATTTTATGCACTTTTGAATGCTGAGAGGTCTTGCTGGCCAACAAATTGTAAACTAGAGCAAGCCTCTAGTCCTTTAACTGGCAATCCGGGCCACCCGGGCGGCAAAGCCGCTCGCGCCTGATATTACTACTCAGCGTCCTTTATCTCACTGTGAAGCTGCTGCAGTGACTTCACATCGCTGTCGCCGTGCTCCTGAACATACAGAATACCCTTTGCGGTTGCTCTTGCTCCTGCAATTGTAGTCATATAAGGAATCTTTGCCTTGATGGCAGCCTTTCTGAGGTAACTGTCGTCGTGGGCACTTTCCTTACCGCTTGGAGAATTGACTATCAGGTCTATAGAGCCATTTGTTATAAGGTCATTGATGTTTGGTCTGCCCTCCTGGAGTTTTTTGACTTTCTCAGCTTTAACTCCGGCAGCCGTAATTATGGCATATGTTCCGCTTGTAGCAAGGATCTTGAAACCAGCTTTCTCGAAGAGCTGAGCGATCTCGATAACCTCATCCTTGTCCTTTCTGTTTACAGAGATCAGGACAGTTCCGCTTGTAGGAAGGAGAGTCTGTGTAGCCTCCTGAGCCTTGTAGAATGCCTCTCCGTAGTAGGTTGAAAGTCCGAGAACCTCACCTGTAGATCTCATCTCAGGTCCTAAGATCGGGTCAACCTCTGGGAACATGTTGAATGGGAATACAGCCTCCTTAACTCCGTAATATGGTATGTGCTGCTCCTTGAGAGCTGGAACAGGAGATGGTCTTCCTGTGAGCTCTGATGTGATGATATCAGTAGCGATAGGAACCATGCGCACGTTACATACCTTTGATACGAGAGGTACTGTACGGGATGCTCTAGGATTTGCCTCAAGAACGTATACCTTGCCTTTCTCAATAGCGTACTGCATGTTCATAAGACCTACGACATGCATCTCCTCAGCGATCTTCTTTGTATATTCCTTGATAGTAGCAACATTCTCAGCAGTGATGTGTACTGAAGGAATGATGCATGCTGAATCACCTGAGTGAACTCCGGCAAGCTCGATGTGCTCCATAACGGCAGGAACAAATGCGTGAGTTCCGTCGCTTATGGCATCTGCCTCACACTCAAGGGCGTGATTCAGGAATCTGTCTATAAGTATAGGTCTGTCCGGTGTGACACCTACGGCAGCTCTCATATATCCGTCAAGGCTCTCGTCATCGTATACGACCTCCATACCACGTCCGCCGAGAACGTATGATGGACGGACCATGACTGGATAGCCGATCTTGTGAGCGATC
>URJU01000229.1 GCA_900548315.1 uncultured Coprococcus sp.
CTCGGAGATGTGTATAAGAGACAGTCTTATAAGCATCCACACAAGCGAACTGACAAGAAGAAGTATTGGATAAAACAGATTTGGAATTATCTGGAATGCTGATATCTCATGTCCCAGCTCCGACACCGCTGATATTGCAACCAGCATCTGGGCACCGTAAGGAATGATTCCCTGGAATATGCATGAAAATGTATCAAGCAGTGACGCAGATCTCTTCGGTGATATACCATAATCCTCTGCCATCTCCTTTGCTATCGGATTTGCCATGACTATCGCGACCGTATTGTTAGCTGTGGCTATGTCCATGGCTCCAACCAGAAGTCCGATTCCAAGCTGGCCTCCCTTGTCACCTTTGAACACCTTCTTTATAGCTGAAAGCAGTGCCTCAAACCCGCCATACTCTCTGATGAGTGAACACATAGCTGCCACAAGTACAGCAACCATACTTGTCTCAAACATTCCTGCTGCACCGCTTCCCATATTCGTCAGGAGATCCACTGCTGCCGTCTGCCCTGTGGCAAGCATGATGATGGAACCTGACACGATTCCAACTATCAGGACTACAAACACATTAACTCCCGCTATTCCTCCTATGAGTACCAGAACATAAGGAATGATCTGTATCATATTGTAATCATGTTGTACTACTCCGCCTATCTCAGTATTGAATGACTTAACCAAGATTACTATGAGTGTCACAATCGCCGCAGGAAATGCTATCCAGAAGTTTGCCCTGAACTTATCTTTCATGGCACACCCCTGACCGTTGCAGGCTGCTATGGTCGTATCCGATATGAACGACAGGTTATCACCGAACATTGCACCGCCCATGATGGACGCCACACAGAGCGGCATATTAAAGCCTGACGCATCGGCAACCGCAACTCCTATAGGCGTCAGAAGTGTTATTGTTCCAACAGACGTTCCCATGGCTGTTGAGACAAAGCACGCTACAACGAACAGAACCGCCACGGAGAATCTCGCCGGAATGATACTCAGCATAAAGTATGCCACGCTCTCGGCACTGCTCCGCCCTACGACTCCCACAAATATTCCCGCCGTCAGGAATATGAGCAGCATGGTTATAATATTTTTGTCTGTAAGTCCATTTGCCATAATCTGAAGCTTCTCATCAAAGCTTACCTTTCTGTTCTGCAGACATGCCACAAATATCGCCACCATGAAGGCGACCACTATTGGAATATTGTAAAATCCCATCGGGATCTTCAGCACGTACTCAAACAGTATTCCAAGTCCCAGATACAGGACAAGAAAGACGTATATAGGTATCAGTGCCGCACCATTTGACTTCTTCATAATTCTCCCTCTTCTTTCAATATTTTACCTAAATCGGATATCTTTTAATTGAACCTTTCTTCTGCCACGGTATACAAGATACAACGCGTGGACTCCCTCCGAGAAATCCACTCTATTCTCGCACCATCTCCACTCTGTCTCTGAGATATCTTCAGATACAGGTATATCTATTCTTCCGATACTCTCACCATCTTCTGTCACGCATATGTCAAAGTATCCATGATTTTGCACATCTGATGCAGAACGGTTCTTATCATTCACTCCATCTGCATCGATATCACAGGATCCGTCCATGTTTGTTGATTTATTTACTGTCAGGTCGTTTGCATCCTTGATCTGCTCCTGATTCTCACATCTCTCATCTACTCTGACAGGTCCCTCATACACCACCTTGTTGGCATCCGTCTCATATCTGACATTCACGCCAAATGTACTGCCGCCCTCAAACGCAAAATACTTATACCCTATGAGTGTTCCATCCTCTATCTCCGCAATAAATCTATCCTCGCCCTTATTGGTCACATTTGGAAATTCTATCGTGTATATACTGTTTGAGCCATGCGGCATATGTCCATTTGTCAGGTTGCATGCTATCACTGCCGGATACGTGCCATTTGCCACAAGCGGGCCATCGTTCAAACCGCAGCTCGTAACCTCCACCTGGTCTATGTGTCCATCCTCATCTATATATATCTTCTCAGCACAGGCCTGTCTGCTGTAGTCCGACTTGTGTGTGAGCCTGTGATAGAACACGTACCACTGACCATCTATGCACTCTATACTTCCGTGCGTGGTTCCGGTCATATTCAGCTTGTTCTCGAAACTTCTTCCCTTATATCCCACATCGCCATTTGACACTATTGTTCCACCAAATGTAAATCCATGATCCGGATAATCGCTCACCGCATAGCACAGCTCATGGTTCTGCCATGATGAATAAACAAAGTAGTATTTGTCTCCAACCTTTCTCATAGATGAACCCTCGAAAAATGGATGCTCCTCAAATGATGTTCCCTTCACGGCGTAAGGTATGATGTGCCTCGGTTCTTCCTTGACCGTCAGCATATCGTCCTCAAGCACCACCATGATCGGTCCCATGATGCTATCATTGTAGCCAAGAATCTCCTCCTTTGTTCTTCCGAACATGGATACCTCATCATCCAGCCTGCCATTTGTCAGGAAATCAGGCTCCTCCTCGTATCCGTACTGGGTTCCGTAGAATATCCTGATGGTTCCGTCATCATTCATGGCTGCCGGATCAAAGCAAATGTACTTCTTCATCACAGTGCCGTCCTTATACTGCACATGGCCAAGATATTCGTATTTGCCCGCCGGCGTATCGCACACAGCTACACTGATCGGACCTGTGTATCCGCCGTAACCGTAGTCACCGCCCATACAATAATACAGATAATATCTGCCATCATTTCCCCTCACAACATCTGGCGCGTACATATACTTCAGCTCCGGGTATGCCGGATCCTGGCTCGCCCTGTATGTAATGCCCTCGCATCGCCAACTTGTCAGATCTTTTACCGGTGCGGAGTACACCACATAATCCTGCATACAGAACGTGTAACCGCCCTCCTTATCGTGAGATCCATAATGATAAACCCTGTCGCCCCATACATGCGGCTCGCCGTCCGGTATGTACTCATTCAGCGGCAAAAATGGATTGTAAACCTGCCTGTTCATATATCTTCTCCTTCTTATATCAATTTTTTTCTGTTCCCCTAAAACAACAAATCCCCAACATGATCCGCGTCATCTACAGACATGTTGGGTTCTCATATTTACAAGTATATTTAATATAACTTTTTTAGTCAACATACAAAATTCTGGCTGCCTGACTATTTATTTTGGCGTATCCAGTCATTCATAAAAACGCCTTGTTCAGCG
>URJU01000230.1 GCA_900548315.1 uncultured Coprococcus sp.
GTCAGATGTGTATAAGAGACAGGCCCTGCACTGTCTCAGCATAATTTCCGAAATTGCTTGGACTTCTCTTTAAAAGATTCTTCAGAAGATCATTCTTTGTCTCTGCATTAAGCTTTACGATTCTCATCTCTGTCATTGCCTCCATATGAATATCTAATCTATTTATTTTCCTCTTTTATAAGCCTGTTAAGATCCTCAAGGAGCTTATGTATCCTCTCGTTTTCCATCTTAAGACTCACCTGATTCACAACCATTCTAGCTGAAAGCGGGCATATCTCCTCCAAAACTTCAAGACCATTCTCCCTCAAGGTGCTTCCCGTCTCAACTATATCCACAATTACTTCTGAAAGGCCCACTATAGGAGCAAGCTCAACCGAACCGTTAAGCTTTATTATCTCAACCGTCTGGTGCTTTCTATTATTGAAATAATCCTTTGCGATCACAGGATATTTGCTTGCAACTCTTATTATCTCATTTTTCTTGAGAAGTTCTCTCGCCGATGCAGGTCCACACACACACATACGACATTTGCCAAACCCAAGATCCATAACCTCATAAAGATTACGTCCCTCTTCAAGTATCGTGTCTTTTCCAACCACACCTATATCAGCCGCGCCATACTCAACGTATGTTGGAACATCTGTAGCCTTAGACAAGAAAAACTTCATCTTAAGTTCCTCGTTGACAAATATAAGTTTTCTCGTATCCGGATCTTTCATCTCTTCACATGTTATACCTATCTGCTCAAGAAGTGCAAGTGTCTTCTTTGCAAGCCTTCCCTTCGCCAGGGCAAAAGTCAAATATCTCATAGTTTTCTAACCATCTATAACCTTTCATCTATTTATTTGTCTGAATTGTCCTCAATCTATAATCATTTTATAATCAATCTACAATTCACCATTCCACTGTGAACTTGTCTTGCTTATAAGATCATATGCCACAGCTGAGTCAGTCTGATCAAAATATATGAGTCCTGAGAAGTGTTCTCTTCCCGCATAATCTATATAATCATCTATCGTCTTTTTCTGTGACTTTCTTATAAGTTCAATCTTGCGACCTTTGCTGCGAAGTTTCATTCCTGCCTTAATTGCCTTATCTTGATTCTCAATATCATAAAGGATGATGGTATTTGAATAGTCCACATCTATCTCTATATTCTGTCTGTTCATCGCCATTATGAGTTCCTCCACGGTAAATGCAAAGCCTATGGACGGAGCATCCTTGCCAAACTGCTTTAACAGATTGTTGTAACGACCACCTTTTACAACCGCATCACCTGTTCCGTAGGTGTATCCACGGAATATGATCCCGGTATAATAATTGTAACCGTCAAGCATACCTAGATCAAAACTGATATGTTTCGCATATCCATAACACTCAAGAGCTGCATAAACTCTTCTGAGTCTCTTCACTGCCTCAAGAGATGTCTCGTTTGACACATAACCTTCTGCAATGTCAAGCATTGACGCTCCGCCAAAAAGAGAGTTAAACGATGCAAATGCCTTCTTGAGAGAATCACTTATATCGAGAGCATCCACATACTCCTCAAGTCCAAAGAAGTTCTTTATGTGGATGTATTCCTTGATCTGCTCCTCTTCCTCCTCGCTGATGCCCGATTCAGCAACAAGTCCCTTAAAGTAATCTATCTGACCAATCTCAATCTGAAAATCCTTTATTCCTATCTCATTAAAACAGTCTATGACCGTAGCTATTATCTCCGCATCCGCAGCTGACGAATCATCATTGATAAGCTCAGCCCCGATCTGTGTAACTTCCTTAAGCTTACCCTGAAGCTTTAATGTATTGGTATATGTATTTCCTGTGTAGCAAAGCCTTACCGGGAGTTCTTCATCTGCATAATATTTTGCAACACATCTGGCAATCGAAGGTGTTATATCTGGTCTCAGTACAAGAGTGTTATTATCTCTGTCAAAAAATTTATACATCTCATTTGATGGTGCCGATCCCTTATCCCTGTTGAATATATCAAAAAATTCAAAGGTAGGTGTCTCTATGTCATGGTAGCTGTATAACTCCAGAATATGATGGAGTTCATTCATAACCTTTCTCTTCTTTTTGCATTCCGCATCGTAGGTATCTCTCACTCCATCCGGGGTCTGTAACAGTTTGTCCTGCATAATCGTATCTCCTTGTAAATAAATATTGTTCAGGCACTTCTCCTGATATTGCGATATAAATCGCCCTGCACCTCGCTGCCTCACATCTCAGTTTTTACTTTGTTGCATTAAAGTGCTACTTCGCTACTTTAGTAGCATGTCAACGTGCCCATTATATTAGAGCATACATGTTTTGTCAACACACTTGTTATATAGTATTATCACCAGTTTGTATCCATTGATCTCACCTGAATTTTCAAGTTATAATCATATTATTTCATTTCTATTACTCAATCTCTATCCAAAAGATCTCTGCTCAAGGGCTCCAAATAATGCACCAGTGCACCGCCTTTAGCATCAATAAAATACTTTGGATCCAGCTCGTCATATTTAAAATTGTTCGGATGTCCATTCTCCGTTCTCTCAAGATATCCTTTCAACTCTGAAAACCTCATATAATAAAGCTTGTTTCTTCCTGTAAACATGATAACAAGAAAGCTCACACCATCCTGCTTTTCAAAGTCCGACATGAAATGTATCTGATGCTCATGGATATTTCTCATAGCAAATGTATCAGTGGCACATTCTTTTGCATCAAAACATATGGGAACTCCCTGAACGATGCCTATATAATCCACCGTGGAATCTTTTTCAAAGTAGGCAAGGGTTATCTGACTGCTGTCCTTGTCTATCTTTATAGGTGTTATAGGTGTCGGAATCTTCTGAACAAGTGCAAGTTTCTTCTGTCTGTAATATTCATTTGTATGATTTATCATATCCTCCAAAGTTGATCCTCTGAGGCCTCTGGAATTCCATGTTGCCATCTATTCAAATAAATCCTTTTCTATCTTTTTGTACATGTCAGGTTTGAAAGCAGAGAATGACTTTCCTGTAAGGTAATCGAGCCCTCCTGTCACATTTGTAAACTCCACCTCACCGCAGTGAAGCAATTGATTTCTCAGTCTGTATGTCTGCCTGAAATATATATTCGTCTCACGGTCTCCATACTTCTGGTCTCCAACCACCGGATAACCCATATGCTGTAACTGTGCCCTGATCTGATGAGTCTTTCCAGTTATTAACTCAACCTTAAT
>URJU01000231.1 GCA_900548315.1 uncultured Coprococcus sp.
GAGATGTGTATAAGAGACAGATATATGATGATCTATGTCCTATATAATAAATCTAAAAAAGGGCATAAACACACAAAGTCATTATATATTTCCATAAAGTCAAAGTCAAATAAATCCCAAAACAAAACCTGATAAAACAGAACCTCTAAGTTAATAGCAAATAAAAACAGGGTATATAGAATAAATATTCCATACACCCTGTCTCCTTGTATTAAAACACTTTATTACTCAGCAACTGAGATAATCTCTTTCTTGTTGTATGAACCACAGTTCTTACAAACTCTGTGTGGAACCATTAACTCGCCACACTTGCTGCACTTAACTAATGCTGGTGCAGACATCTTCCAGTTAGCTCTTCTCTTATCTCTTCTTGCCTTTGAGCTCTTATTCTTTGGACAAATTGACATTATTCACACCTCCTCAATTCTTTAAGATGTCATTAAAAACTGATAATCTCGGATCAGGAACAAAATCATCACAGTTACATGTACCATGATTCAGATTCGTTCCACACACCTTACAGAGTCCTTTACAGTCATTCCTGCACAGGATCTGAATTGGAACTAAACCCATCAGTTCCTTTTTCAACAGTGCGTCCATATCGATATTACAGTCTTCAAAATAGCTTAACTCATCTATCTCATCTACCTTATCAGAATCTAAAACGGAAGTATCAATAACTGTGTCGATATCTATATGAAAAGTTCTCTCGAACTCCTCAAGACATCTGTCACACACAAGTTCCATGACAATATCTGTACTGCCCGAAACTCTGACTCTGTTCTTTCCTTCATTGACAAGGTCAAGCTGAAAATCATCTGCCTGTCCAATCTGGTAATCCATTCCCTTAAACTGGAAATTATCAAAGTCTACATGTACTTCAACGCTTTTAGTCAATCCTTCAGTGGATAAAATCTCAGATAAATCAATTAACATAATATCTCCTAAAAATCGCACATCTGCTATTATACATATGTGTACATTTAATGTCAACAAAATTTTGCAAAAATTTCATACAATTTCGTCAACTGTTGTCGCGTGTCATTTAAGATTATTTTGTCACAAGTTCCACAGTCTCCCTTGCTATGGCAAGCTCCTCATTTGTAGGGATAACCCATACCTGAACTTTTGAGGAATCGGCAGAGATCTTCATCTCCTCACCACGCACTGAGTTCTTGTCCTCATCTATATCTATTCCCATAAATTCAAGATCTGTGGTTGCCATCTTTCTGACATAAGGATTATTCTCACCTATTCCGGCAGTGAATGCCACAGCATCAAGTCCACCCATGGCGGCTGCATATGCACCGATATATTTCTTTACGCTGTAACAGAAAACATCAAGCGCAAGGCGGCATCTGTCATTTCCATCCTTCATTCCGGCATCCAGATCCCTGAAGTCACTTGATACGCCTGAGAGTCCATATACTCCTGACTCCTTATTGAGTATCTTTGTGATCTCCTGAACAGATTTACCTTCTTTACCAGCTATGAACTCAAGTATCGCAGGATCGATATCTCCACTTCTTGTTCCCATAGGAAGTCCGGCAAGTGGTGTAAGTCCCATTGATGTGTCAACTGATCTTCCACCATCTACGGCCGTTATACTTGAACCGTTACCGAGGTGACAGATAATCATCTTCGTATCTTCTATATCCTTGCCAACAAGCTCAGCAAGTCTCTTTGACACAAAGCTGTGACTTGTTCCATGGAAACCATATCTTCTTATCTTATATTTCTCATAGTACTCATAAGGTATTGCGTATGTATACGCCCTGTCTGGCATTGTCTGATGAAATGCAGTATCAAATACTGCAACCATAGGAACCCCTGGCATATGTGCCTGACATGCTCTGATCCCGATAAGATTTGCAGGATTGTGAAGCGGCGCAAGATCATTACACTCCTCTATAGCAGACATTACCTCATCGTTTATAATAACTGACTTTGCAAATTTTTCCCCGCCATGAACGATTCTGTGACCAACTGCATCTATCTCTGAAAGTGAAGTGATGGCACCTTTCTCACTGTCAAGCAGTGCATCGAGCACATATTTTACCGCAGCGTTGTGTTCAGGCATAGGAACATCTATGGTGTATTTATCTTTTCCCATAGTCTGGTGTGTGAGTCTGCCATCTATTCCTATCCTCTCGCACAGTCCCTTTGCAATAACAGCCTCTGAATCAGAATCGATGAGCTGATATTTTAATGATGAACTTCCACAATTGATTACGAGAACTTTCATCTTTAAACCCTCCTACTTTGTATCTTGATATTTTATATTTGAACCTACATTTTAGTATATATGAAAGGATTTTTTTTTCAATACCCAATGGAGATATTACTGCCAAATACAAAACGAGATGTAAATCGCAAGACATCTGTTCTAATGAAAATATACCATGAACAATGTCATTATCTTACATCTCGTTTATTGTATGTATATCTTGATATATGCTTTATCTCTCCTTTGGAGTTACCTTCATGAGACCAGCCTCCTGAGCCTGGGCCTGGATAGCTGTGATTGCTACAACACCCACGATGTCATCTGCCACACATCCTCTTGAGAGATCATTTACAGGTTTTGCAATACCCTGTGTTACAGGCCCGTACGCATCTGCCTTTGCAAGTCTCTGTACAAGTTTGTATCCAATGTTAGCTGCGTCAAGGTCTGGGAATACAAGTACGTTAGCATGTCCGGCAACCTTACTTCCGGGAGCTTTTGAGGTAGCAACCTCAGGAACTAGAGCAGCGTCAGACTGAAGTTCGCCATCACACAAGAGATCCGGGAATTCTGCATTTACGATCTCTGTTGCCTCGATGACCTTATCTACATCAGGATGCTTTGCACTGCCTTTTGTTGAGTGTGAAAGCATAGCCACAACAGGCTCTGCCTGTACAAGCAGCTGGAAAGACTTCGCCGACTGCTCTGCAATATCAGCAAGTTCTGATGCTGATGGGCTCTGATTCAATCCTGCATCTGAAAATACAAATGCACCGTTGGCACCGTACTCACAATCTGGAACAACAACCAGGAAGAATGCTGAAACGATTCTTGTTCCAGGTGCTGTCTTTAATGTCTGCAGCGCAGCTCTAAGAACATCTGCTGAGGCATTTATCGCGCCTGCAACCATTCCATCTGCATCTGTCTCTTATACACATCTCCGAGCCCACGAGACGCGTAGTAATCTCG
>URJU01000232.1 GCA_900548315.1 uncultured Coprococcus sp.
ACTACGCGTCTCGTGGGCTCGGAGATGTGTATAAGAGACAGGAACGAGACCAAGGGGAAAGACCAAGGAAGAAGACATGAGGCTTGAGGCCGGACTTATGGCGGATGAGAAGGAGCTGGCGGAGCACAACATGCTGGTGGATCTCGGAAGAAATGATCTTGGTAAGATAAGCAAGTTTGGAACTGTTGAGGTTGAGCAGTACATGAAGGTTCAGAGGTACTCACATGTAATGCATATAGGTTCAACAGTCAGGGGGGAGATCGACGACAGCAGATACGATGAGCTGTCAGCCGTGGATGCGGTACTTCCGGCCGGAACCCTCTCAGGAGCACCGAAGATCAGGGCGTGTCAGATCATCAACGAGCTGGAGAACAACAAGAGAGGAATATATGGCGGTGCCATAGGATATATAGATTTCACAGGGAATCTTGATACATGTATAGCCATAAGGATCGCATACAAAAAGGGTGATAAGGTATTTGTCAGATCAGGAGCAGGAATCGTTGCAGACAGTGTTCCGGCAAATGAGTTCCAGGAATGTATCAACAAGGCAAAGGCTGTTACTACAGCACTCACCATGAGCCAGGATATATCATAAGGAGGACCCGCTTGCGGGAGATTCCTTGTGATAATGTGTGCGCCGCGCGGAGCGCCTTTCATGCGCATGCACAATACATATAAGGAGGAAAAAATAAATGACAATACTTATAGATAATTATGACAGTTTCTCCTACAACCTGTATCAGCTTGTGGGGGCAATAAATCCGGATATAAAGGTCATAAGAAATGATGAGTTCACCTGTGAGGAGATCGAGGCTATGAATCCGGATCACATAATCATTTCACCGGGTCCCGGAAGACCTTCGGATGCGGGAATGTGTGAGGATGCGGTGAGATATTTCGCAGGCAAGGTACCAATCCTCGGCGTGTGTCTGGGACATCAGGCGATTTGTGAGACATATGGTGCGACAGTCACATATGCAAAGAAACTCATGCATGGAAAGATGTCGCTGGCGGATGTGGATCTGAACTGCAGATTGTTCAGAGGACTTCAGAGCAAGATACAGGTTGCCAGATATCATTCACTGGCAGCAGCGGATGGGAATTTCCCGGAGTGTCTGGAGGTAACAGCCAGAACGGAGGATGGCGAGATCATGGCAGTGAAACACAGGGATCATGAAGTGTACGGAGTTCAGTTCCATCCGGAGTCGATACTGACACCGAAGGGCAAGATAATGCTTAGAAATTTTTTAGATATATAAAATATGGAGGATATGGCGATGATACAGGAAACTCTTAAGAAGGTAGCAGCAGGACAGGATCTTACATACGATGAGGCATATGCCAGCATGGATGAGATATTCAGCGGTCAGGTGCCGGGGGAGACAACAGCGGGATATCTCACAGCGCTTCATATGAAGGGCGAGACGCTTGACGAGATAACAGCCAGTGCAAATGGAATGAGAGACCATGCGGAGTCTCTTCCACATGACGGAATAGATGTTCTTGAGATTGTGGGAACAGGCGGAGATTGTGCGAATTCATTTAACATATCGACAACGAGTGGCATAGTTGCAGCAGCGGCCGGAGTACCGATCGCAAAGCACGGCAACAGAAGCGTATCAAGCAAGAGTGGCGCAGCAGATGTCCTTGAGGCCCTTGGTGTAAATATCTCCATATCACCTGAAAAGATGGGCAAGGTTCTCGCTGAGTGCAACATGAGCTTTATGTTTGCCCAGGTATATCACAAGGCGATGAAATATGCAGGTCCGGTCAGAAAGGCACTTGGAATACCGACAGTATTCAATATCCTTGGACCTCTCACCAACCCGGCAAAGGCTAAGATGCAGATCATGGGAGTATACAAGGAGGAGCTTGTTGATCAGATGGCTCCTGTACTTGTTGGTCTTGGCGTAAAGAGAGGACTTGTCGTATACGGACAGGATTGTCTGGATGAGATATCCATGAGCGCACCTACAACAGTTGCAGAGATCAAAGATGGCGTGATCACAAAGTACGAGATCAAGCCAGAGGATTTCGGATTTGAGAGATGCAGCAAGGAGGATCTGGTGGGCGGCGGTCCTGAGGAAAATGCACAGATTACCCGCGATATCCTGTCAGGCAAGATCAAAGGAGCCAAGAGAAATGCAGTTGTATTGAACGCAGCAGCTTGTATCTACATCGCAGGCAAGGCAGACTCCATAGCGGATGGAATCAAGGTGGCAGAGGACGTGATCGATAGTGGCAAGGCTGCTGAGACACTTGATGCATTTGTAAGACTGACAAATGAGTAGATAGGATTCATCGCAGACTATGATAGAAAGTTGCGTAGAGAGGTTAAGAGATGATATTAGATGAGATAGCGGAAAAGACAAAGGAACGTGTGGCAGAGCAGAAGAAAAAAGTTCCTCTTGAGGAGATGAAGAGACAGGCACTTGATATAGTTGCCAGAGAGACGAATAACGGCAGCAGCCCATATAGTAAGTTTCCATTTAGGGATAATCTGGCGGCAGATGGAATATCGTTTATCTGTGAGGTCAAGAAGGCTTCACCTTCTAAGGGACTTATAGCACCGGACTTTCCTTATGTTGAGATAGCAAAGGAATACGAGGCGGCAGGCGCATCGGCAATATCCGTGCTCACTGAGCCGTTTTATTTCAAGGGAAGCAATCAGTTTCTGATGGATATAAAGAATGAGGTAAATATACCGCTGCTGAGGAAGGATTTCACAGTTGACGAGTATATGATATATGAGGCAAAGGTCATAGGAGCCTCGGCGGTGCTTTTAATTTGCGCCATACTAGATGACGAGAAGCTTGCCTCATACCTTCGGCTTGCACATAAACTTGGAATGTCGGCTCTGGTTGAGGCTCACGATGAGGATGAGGTCAGACGGGCGATAGCCTGCGGAGCAGGCATCATCGGAGTGAACAACAGGGATCTCAGAACATTTACGGTGGACATCATGAACAGCGTTCGTCTTAGAAAGCTGATACCGGATACTGTGCCAGCCACCCATATGGGGACGGAGGTACCTGTCCCCTCCGTCCCTCAGAAGATGGTGTATGTGTCTGAGAGTGGAATCAAGACAAAGGAGGACATAGACAGGCTTAAGGCAAATGGAACGGATGCGGTGCTCATACTGTCTCTTATACACATCTCCGAGCCCACGAGACGCGTAGTAATCTCGTA
>URJU01000233.1 GCA_900548315.1 uncultured Coprococcus sp.
ACGAGATTACTACGCGTCTCGTGGGCTCGGAGATGTGTATAAGAGACAGGTATCCGATATTCTCGCCTCACTCCGCAGAGTACGATACGAGATTTGGAAAAGCCGACAAATTCGTAAATGACGTTGAGACGATAGCAGGAAGAAAGGGTATTTACACCATACAGGAGGCGGAGCCTATAGGTCCCAAGGCCTATCTTGATGCTCTGGTCATAGCACCTTGTACCGGCAACACCATCGCCAAGCTGACAAATGGAATAACTGACACAGCGGTTCTCATGGCTGCGAAGGCACATCTGAGGAACAACAAGCCGCTCATCATATCGATTTCGACAAATGATGCCATGGGTATGAACTTCAAGAATATCGGTCAGCTCATGAACATGAAAAATATTTATTTTGTTCCATTTGAACAGGATAACTGTGTGAAGAAACCCAATTCACTCATAAGCAGACTTGATCTCATCCCAGCCACCATAGAGGAGGCGCTTGCGGGAAGGCAGATACAGCCTGTTCTCATAAAGTAGTTTTGTTACACCCGATGGGGTATAATGTTGTCAGTAATAATGATTATTATACCTTATCGGGTGTAATTTTGTTTCGTATCATATATTTTATACCCGTTATGGTATAAAAACTATTAAATTCAATTGAAATTATACCTTATCGGGTGTAATATGTAAGGAGAATAGCGTATAAGAGGTAATAACGATGAATAAGATAGCTGAATTTATAAAGACTAACAGAAAAGAAGCGGGTCTTACACAGGAAGAATTCGCAATAAGATCAGGACTTGGGCTTAGATTTGTCCGCGAACTTGAACAGGGGAAAGAGACTGTGCGTATGGACAAGGTCAATGAAGCTCTTGCGATGTTTGGCATGGAGGCGGTTCCAGGGAGAAAGGATGATTGATGGTGGGGCCCGGGTATACAGTATCGTCTTACACAGGACAAATATAAAGGTTCATACGAGCGATGTGCAAAGATCATAGAAAAATATTCAAGTCGTGTAGGTCTGGATATGGCAGAATTCTATATGAGAATTGTATTTTCTTTCGTGACTGGCAATTCCGATATGCATTTGAAGAATTTTTCGCTTATTGAAACAAATGTGGGAAGCGGAGATTATGTTCTCTCACCAGCCTATGATCTGCTGCCGGTAAATGTTATCATGCCTGAGGATACAGAACAATTGGCGATACCGATGAATGGAAAAAAGAGAAATGTGAGAAGAAAAGATTTCCTTATATTTGCTGATGAATGTGGTTTAAGTCGGATATCAGCGGAGAAGATGGTAAGTTTGGTAGTTAAAAATAAGGACAAAATGAAAAAGATGTGTGACGAATCTTATATACCTGAAAAAATGAAATCAGACTTCAATCATTTGATTGAGGAAAGAATGCTGATTTTGTCAGATTGATAAAAAATTAATATAATACGAAATCCCAGAAGTTACTTACTATCGAAATGTGACTTCTGGGATTTTTGTTGACTGACATAAGATAGTCCTGTAAAATATTTATTGTGAGACAGGGAGTATCATAATGTAATTTTGGAGTGTAAAGTAATATATGAGAGATCCGGAAAAACTAAAAGAGGAAATGGATGAGCGCAATAGAAAGATCCTTGATGTTGCATTTGAGCTGTTCGTAGACAAGAAGATAGAGGCGGTGAGTATGGGAGATATCGCAAGGGCTGCCGACGTGGGAAGGGCTACATTGTTCAGGTACTATCCAAGTAAGCTTGAGCTGGTCATAGCGGTATGTGCTGATCAGTGGAAAAGATATCTGGATGGCCTGGACGCGAGAAGACCTATATCGTCTGTACATGACATACCAGCCATAGACAGACTGAGATTTACCATGGACAGCTACATAGATATGTATCAGCATCACAAGGCATTGCTCAGGTACAATGACAACTTCAACTACTATGTGACACATGAGGGCAAGAACAATGATCAGCTTGTTGATTTCCACAGCTCACTGTATTCGGTGGACACCAGACTTCACATGATGTACGAGAAAGCGATGGTGGACAAAACTATCCGGACAGACATACCTGAAGCAGAATTCATGCGGGTAACGGTTCATTCCATGATGACGGCCTGCGCCCACTATGCGGAGGGCTTCATATGGGGATCGGACGACAACAAGGATTACACGGACGAGCTTATAATGATCAAGGAGATGATACTTGATTACGCAACTAAAGGGATAATGTAACAGGGTGCACAGGAGAGACTGTTATGGAAATGGAGGAATGGAATGAGAAAGGGATTAGTATTTAAGAAGGGAATTATATTTGCACTTGCTGCAGCGGTGGTTACGTCGCCTGCGCCGGTGATGGGTGTAAGTGACTGGGGAGTGATGAATGCTAAGGCAGAGGAGACTACAACGGAAAAAATACCCGAATATTTATTGATGGGCTCAACACGTCTTATTGATAATGGGGAATTTCAAGATGATGAAGTTTCTGGTAATGATGACACGATATATCAGGGAACTAATTGGTACTATGACATCACGAGGAATCAGCTTGTACTGGAAAATGCGTCTATTTCTGGAAACATTACGATTCAGAACGGTGATCTTTCGATTATGTTATCTGGAACAAATACTATGAGATCAGATATGGTGATTCAAAGTATTTTAACAGAAAGCGGAATTGTGCCTACATTAGAAATAAATGGTAACAATCAGAATGAAAGTCTAAGTTGTGGAAAAATCAGTGCAGATGACTTAGGCTCAAATAATAATAATATAAAAATTATAGGAGCAACGCTGGAGACTTCCCAAATTGAATGTAGCGGCAGCTTAACGATTGAAAATAGCCATGTGGTAGCAAATGAGGAGGATCATTCAAACGTAATTAGTGGTGATAAAATTAATATAGTAGACAGTTATGTTGAAGCGAAAGCAACAACAGAACGATACGAAGGTGAGGTAATTAGATCAAATCAACAAATTAATGTATCAGGAAGCCAGATCGTGGTTAGCCGTGCTTTAGCCTGTCAAGAACCTGTATTAAGTGATTGTGACTTCAGCAACTCTGTCATCACAAAGCAATGGAACGACATTGATACCGGTGATGATGTAACGAAAACATATGTATATGGT
>URJU01000234.1 GCA_900548315.1 uncultured Coprococcus sp.
TATAAGAGACAGGGTTATATGTGGCTTACCAAGAACAAGAAATATAATTTTTTGAATGGAAAAGTGGAGAATACAACATCGTATCACGCTGGCAGATATGGAACAGAAAATTATTCGTATGCAGGAATAGCGTACGATGTGACGGATCAGAAAGGGAGTGTCGTATATAGATTTGTGCTGTCATATGATGGAATGTGCTATGTGGGGAAAAGTACGGGAAGACAGCTGGTAATAAAGAACAGGGCGGAGAAGGAACGCTGTGCAGGGAAGATTGCTGTGGACTATGCTAAACTTCCATTTGGCACATACAGTGTAATTGAAAATAAATACCTGTGGAAGGTGGATTCAGTTTCGGGCAAACTTATCTCCACGGATGCACTTGTAAGTGAGTCCGGGTATCAGCATGACTCTACGGTTCAGAGAGTGACGATAACAGATAACAATACAGAAAAGAGTATGGCAAAAGCATATCATTTGGCAGCCCATGACGATGAGATAACAGGAAAGTTCAGACTGAAGAAGAGGGATGCGGACACATCGGAGCCAGTTAAAGGTGCTGTCTATTATGTGGTGAGAAAGTCGTCAGGTGGGGGGACATCTGACAGGGTGGTTGCAAAATTAAAGACAGATCTGGATGGTATAGGTATTGTATATGAATCCGATTATGGTTCCATTGGGGCGGAGTTGCTTGAAAACCTGCCGATTGGTGTTTATGAGATATATGAGAAGATGGCACCTGCAGGGTATGAGAAAAATGGAGACGTGGCAGTACTCAGCATAATGGCGTCTGGGAGCATATTGTCGGTTGACGGAAACATAGTCAGCAGTACGGATGGATATGAGATATGCTGGGACACTACGGACAGGAGTGTATGTGGAAGTCTTGAGTTCAGTATATACAAACAGGATGCTGAAACAGGGCTGGATGTACAGGGAAATGCCAGCTTGAAAGGTGCAGAATTTACAGTTTGTTATTATAAAGGAAGTTATGATGCTGTTGAACAATTGCCGGAAAAAGCTGATAAAAAATGGGTACTTGAGACTGACATAAGCGGTGTATGCATGCTTCAGGAAAAGTATCTGGCACAAGGCAGGGGCGGCGACAGTCTGGATACGGACGAGGATGGCAATGCTTTATTGCAGACTGGTACAGTGACTGTGCAGGAGACAGCTCCTCCAGAGGGATATACTTTGGACGATTCTGTTGTACGGAACGGTGATACAGGGGAAATACTTTCTGACGTAAAGGATGGAGTGTGTATCACAAAGTTGATAAATGATGATCAAAAACTGCATATGGAATTTGGAAATGAGCTAATAGTAGGTAATCATGTGATCAGGGGAGATTTTCAATTTTGTAAGAAAGATGAATCCACAGGGAAGGCTTTGTCAGGCGTGAAGTTTTTGATAGAGAACCAGGACAAATCAGAGTCGGTCGTGATATATACGGATGAGAATGGATTTTATTCAAGCAGCTCATCACATATAAAACACAGCACAAATACAAATTCAGGTGAGTCGGAAAGTGGGATATGGTTTGGTAGTGAGACCGTGGACGATGACAAGGGAGCACTTCCATATGGCAAATATTATCTGAGTGAGCTTAGGTGTGATGCCAATTCGGGAAAATATAAGTCTGCGGAGACGGTTGGATTTACAGTTGATTCTGACGGAGTGGTGGTTGATCTGGGAGATATTTTAAATGAGAGATTCCCAGAGATTACTACTGCAGCCAGGTATAAGGATACAGGCGGAAAGATGGTTTCCGAGTCTGAGAATGAGACGGATATTATAGATACGGTAATGATGCGGGGGCTTGAGAAAGGGCATAAATATACACTCCATGGGGAAGTGCTCGAGAGGGAGAGCGAGAAGATCCTTCCACAGGAGGGTGCTGTGAATGAAGTGAATTTTACAGCGGATGATATCAATATGGATGTGGATGTACCGTTCAGAATAGATGTATCAGAACTTGGAGGGAAAGATCTTGTTTGTTATCAGGTGCTTACAGACGCGGCTTATGAGGGGGAGATCATAGCAGAACACAGGGATATAAACGCTGAGGGACAGACTGTTCATGTTGGGGGGAAAAACTTAGAGATAAGCAAAAAATCCGTTACAGGAACAGAGAAACTCTGTGGAGCGGAGCTTGTACTCACAGATAGCCGTGGAGAGGAGATAGACAGATGGATATCCGATAGTATTCCACATGTTATAAAAAATATAAAGCCGGGAGAATATATTTTGAATGAGCTCAGTGCACCGGCTGGCTATCTTCTAAGTGAGGAGATACGGTTTACGGTGGATGACACAGCTGGAATACAGAAAATACAAATGATAGATGAGATTGCCAGGATAAGGCTAAAAAAGGTAGATGATGTAAGAGGTATACCGCTTGCTGGAGTACGGTTTGATCTGTATTGTTCGGAGAGCGGAGAGAAAGTTGGCAGTAAGACAACAGATGATAACGGTTATCTTGAATTTGAGTATGTAGTTCCGGGAGATTATTATCTGGTGGAGAAAAATATTCCTGACAGATATATGCCAGTGGATCTGGATAAGACTGGGCGTATAAATATTACTGTAGAGCGTGATCAGTATGAAAATCCTCCGGTTAAAACTGTAGAAAATCATTATGGATCTGTTTATGTATATAAGACGGATAAGAATAAAGACACTGCGCTTGGTGATGCGGTGTTTGGATTGTTTGATATGAAAACGGACAGACTCATAATGAAGGCCACTTCCTCGGCGGACGGATATGCTGAGTTCAGGCAGGTTCCGTCTGGTCAATATTACATAAAGGAGGAAAATGCGCCGCCAGGATATGAAAAGTGTGACTCCGTGATCAAGATTGATACTGGAAAGACCATATATGACAAAAAAAATCCTGTAACGGTTGTCAATGAAAGGATAAATACAACAACAAAAAAGAAATCCCCAAGTACAGGGGATGGGGCACTGCTTGTAATAACGCTGGTATTTTTTATCGTGACTATTTTATTAGCGGCTATACTTGTGATACACAGAAAAAAATATTCTGAAAATGACTAATGACAATAATATGTAAGTTAGGACAATGATGTTGACCTTT
>URJU01000235.1 GCA_900548315.1 uncultured Coprococcus sp.
TCGTCGGCAGCGTCAGATGTGTATAAGAGACAGTTATATCAACAGATGGATACTGACTCCATTCACCGTAATATCCATCTATGGCAAGCCCTGTTGTGACAGGTCCGCTTGAATTGCTCTTTGCCACATCTGTCTGGGTTGCAACTGCATCATCCGCAAATGCCTGTATTCTGCCGCACATAATAGAAAAAACTATAAAAATAACAGCGAAAGCAACAGCCATAACACTTCTGTTCAAATGTTTCTTATACGATTCTCTTTTCTTCATACTCATCACGCCTCATCTCTGTAGTATATTTTCATTGCTCAATTTATATATGTATATATTTCATCTATATCAGCTAAGTCCTGTCATACTCTCAAGTTTCAATATATCATCAAATATCTTCTGATAATTTCTGTTGCTTGTATCCATGTTCATGGTCGGAAGCAGCAGCCTGTCAGATACCTGATACACACATAGCGGATTCTCAGATATATCAAGCTGGTATAACTCCATACCACTTTTCATAAGCTGTTTTCGCAATTTCTCGTAGAAGTAGTCGCCTATTGTCTCAAGGGTATTATCACATCCCTCAAACTCAGGAAGTTCATTAAGATACCGTCCTCTATACTGATCTATAAATGACGAGATGATTGCTTCCAGCTTAAAAAAAGGAATATCCTCTTTACTATCCTTCATACCTATATAAGTGACAACTGTAAATGAGTGTCCATGTATCTTCGTTATGTCACCATTAAAACTATGTTTTGCATTAAAGTAGGTTCTGTATATATAGTAGTTAAACAACCATACCCCTCCCGACCATAAACTTCTATTTCAACTTAATAAGACTCATTCTTATCATCTCTAAATTATAAGTACATCATTGTGATATATCAATGATGAAAAATTGCCAAAATAATGTCTATTTTATGAATATTTTGTAACTTTGTGTATAGTCAGAGTGTTTCAACCGATTGCGCTGTTCACATTTTATTATCTGTTTGAATGTTATTGATTGAATAGTCACAGAATCAGTCAAACAGTCACACCATGAGCGGTCGAAAGCGACTAATCGCGCCAGGATGCATTGTGGCTGATAAAGACTTTATCGGCTGCCTGGGCAAAAAAAAATCCCATCCATATGGATGAGATCTTTTTTATTACTCTAACGCTGTAATTTATGACTCAAGCAGTTTCTGAACACTTACAAGCTTTACGCAGAGAACAAATATCTCTGTTGCCTGCTGCATCTCCTCCGGTGTAGGGAATGAAGGTGCGATCCTGATGTTGCTGTCCTTTGGATCGTTATGGTATGGGAATGTTGCTCCTGCACCTGTGAGGATAACTCCAGCCTCCTTGCACTTTGCAACTATAGCCTTTGCACAGCCTTCCATGGCGTCAAATGATATGAAATATCCGCCGAGAGGCTTGATCCATGAACCGATTCCAAGTCCGTCGAGCTCCTCCTCAAGAACTTTGAGTGTAGCCTCAAACTTTGGTCTCATGAAATCAGCATGCTTCTTCATATGCTCCTTGAGTCCATCAAGATTCTTGAAATATCTCGCATGTCTGAGCTGATTTACCTTATCGTTTCCTATAGTCTGTATTGTGTAATGTTTCTTGGCATCCTCAAGGTTTGCATGTGATGTAGCCATAGCTGAAACTCCTGAACCAGGAAAGCTTACCTTTGATGTTGAAGCGAACTCAAATACCATATCCGGATTGCCGGCCTTCTCACACTCTCCGATGATATCAAGTATCTCTACCTGATTGTACTCATACAGATGATGGATGACATATGCATTGTCCCAGAAGATTCTGAAGTCCTTAGCCGCAGGCTTAAGATTTGCAAATCTTCTTACTGTCTCATCGCTGTAGCAGATTCCCTGTGGGTTTGAGTACTTTGGCACGCACCATATACCCTTTACTGTTGGATCTGAATTTACAAGTTCTTCAACCATATCCATGTCTGGACCTGTCTCTGACATAGGTATGTTGATCATCTCTATTCCAAAATGCTCTGTGATAGCAAAATGTCTGTCATATCCTGGAACAGGACAGAGGAACTTCACCTTATCAAGCTTGCACCAAGGTGTCTCTCCCATTATTCCATGTGTATATGCTCTTGATACAGTGTCAAACATAAGAGTAAGACTTGCGTTACCACCGATGAAGATATGATCCTCAGTGGTTCCCATCATCTCAGCCATAAGTCTCTTGACCTCTGGAATTCCATCAAGGCACCCATAGTTTCTGCAGTCTATGCCACACTCTGACTTCATATCAGAATCACTGTTGATAACATCCATAAGACCAACAGATACTCCAAGCTGGGTTGGTGATGGCTTACCTCTTGACATATCAAGGTTCAGGCCAAGAGCCTTCTTCTCCTCATATGCCGCAAGCAGCTGCTCTCTAAGTTCCATTAACTCTTCTTTTGATAATTCACTGTACGCTTTCATAAAAGTCTCCCTTGCTACCTAACAATGTTATAGTTATATGTCCGGGTGGCACGTCAAAACGTTCTATATTAAATTAAATAGACGATTCTAACGTTCAACCCTTGTATCATATAATTTATTTCTCCGGTTGTCTAGACCTTAATCGCATAAGTTTGCAGTATTTCGCAAATTTTGGTTGAAAAATCTAAGTTCAAATACTAAATCCGACTATATTTTCGTCAAAATTATATATTTAACTTTTTATTTTCAAGTTAGCCGACATTGAAAGATGATACAGTATTCTTTTTGTAGTGGGCTTAAATATATGACTCTGGCGGTTATTTGGATGGTACCATGGATGCTATCTCTGCGGCAAGCTGCGACTTCGGCATGGTCTGAAGTGTTATCTTGCCAGGACCAGTTACCACTGTATTGAAGAATCCCTCTCCTCCAAAGAACATATTCATGGCACCACCCTTTACTGTCTCTGCGTTTAAGGAACATGTTGCATCCATCATTGCAAGATAACCTGTGTCAATGACCATCTGCTGTCCCGGTGCAAGCATGTAATCCACAACAGAACCATCGATTTCAAGGAACACTATTCCCTGACCTGTAATCCTCTGCATAATAAATCCTGTCTCTTATACACATCTCCGAGCCC
>URJU01000236.1 GCA_900548315.1 uncultured Coprococcus sp.
GCTCGGAGATGTGTATAAGAGACAGGATATTTTTATTGGCATATAAGTTTTCCGGGAAATTATCCAGGCAGAATACATTTTTTACCAGATCCGGAACATAGAGTGGGGATTGTTGGATATATAGGAAAGCATTTGCCAACCTCCAAATTTTCGACCATTTAATGTAGCAATGACATAACATCCTCCCCACCTACTTTGTGACAATTATATAACGTCTTCTATACAGAAATATGCGGTTTTAAGCCATTTTCTTGGCAAAAAGCCGCATATTTTTTGTGGCAATGACTTGATATCCTCGGGCATGTTATGCTGTGCTCAGGAGCGTGGAGAGTATAGACAGGGCGGATAGCACGCAGATAGTAGGAATCATCAAGAAGGTAATATGTGTGATAGTGGTATTCACAGCTTTTGTGATTGTCTGTGTGTCACTGCCGGAGCTTGTCAGAACAAATCGGACAAATGCCGGTGCTATGCCTGGTGATGCCGGATGGGCAGTGATCCTGTTTATTTTCCAGTTTGTAAATGCGTGTCTTGTCATATGGGTCCTGATCAGAGGATACAGGCTTTGCAACAGCATAATAGAAAATGAGTATTCGGACGAGACAATACGCATGGCAGAGAGACTTTCAAAGACGAGCAAGAGCGCTATATCAGCCATGGTGATTCTTGAACTTTCGAAGAATGTGCTTCAGCTTTTTATCATGACGACTCTTTCAAATGCAGATTTCAAGATATCACTTCCATTATATGAGCTGATAATACTCGTCGTTGTGTATATGGGTGTCAGAAACCTTGCAAAGACAAAAGCGATAAAAGAAGAAAATGATTCATATATATAGAATTTGAGGTGACGTGCAGGTATGGCGATCAAAGTAACGCTGGACAGAGTTTTAAAAGAAAATAATATGACGTCGAAGGAGCTTTGCAAGCTTGTGGGGATTACAGAGGCAAATCTGTCGGTACTTAGAAGTGGAAAGGCAAAGGGTGTGCGGTTTACCACGATCAATAAGATATGTTATTACCTGCACTGCGATGTTGGAGACATATTGACATTTGATGGTGAACTTATAGAAGAAGACTAAGGAGGCGGGAGCTGTGATGAAAGTTATCAGGGGCAAGAAAACAGAAAGGAAATTAGGCAAGATACATAGAGTGATACGAAAGAGTGATCTGGCTGCCGTGAGTATTATTGTAGTGACTGGAATATGTATGCTCTCAGGCTGCTCGCTTGCGGATAAAGAAATGACTGAAACTGATGAAAATGATTCTCTGGTTGGAGTATTTGTAACAACAGAAAGGCTTGGGACAGTTACCGATATTCCGTGCGAAATTGATCTTGATGCGGGCACACTTAAGATAACAGATGAAGATATTAATGTTGACGGATGTTATATGATCTATGCCAGATCAGGCGAGGGGGAAGATATGTACGAGACTCTGGTATCTGATGGTATAAGTGTTGGAACAAACAATGTTGGATACAATGAGAATGCAGATGGAAGTGTCACCAGAAACCGGACGGTGAACGGATGTGTGTACTATGATATGGACAATAAGGATAGCTATGCAGACTCAGATGGTGATGTTGCTATAATCCTCAATAAGGTATATGAGAAAACCGATGGAACATATTATATTACGAGTGGCAGCTCGATGGTAGTTGCAGTCACGGATCAGACTG
This sequence comes from uncultured Coprococcus sp., assembly GCA_900548315.1. GTDB lineage: Bacteria > Bacillota > Clostridia > Lachnospirales > Lachnospiraceae > Coprococcus. The sequence goes on from URJU01000236.1 coordinate 1,682, forward strand.
CAGAGAACGGCTCAGGTGCAATGGATGTAAAAGAGTCGTACAAGACGACTTCGTTCTCGGACAGTGAAAGTTCGTCAAGTGATGAAAACGAAATGGTCATACATGTGGAATGGAAGTTTGAACGTGCGGGAGAAAAGTATACATTTACAGCCATGTCTAAGGATAATAAAGAGCTGGATGCCAAAACCTATGATGTAGAAGATATTCCGTCGACGATAAATTTCGGCTGCGACTGGCAGTATGTGATCGTGTCCTATGCGGATGTGACTGGTAAGATGCACAGTTCATTCGTGGATAAAGAAGATTCAGTGTATGAATATAGTGTGAGCAATGGCAAATTCTTTCTGGATACAGGTGTAGTTGAGATAGAATAACAGGTGAATATTAATTAAAGATTAAACCACAGGGATATGGTAAATTGGTTCCCTGTGGTTTAAAATTATGACTAGAGAAAATGAATGAAATTGAAAAAAGAGAACATTTAGCGTGGGCATATTATCATAATTTCATGTATGACAGGGAGAATAAAGGAGGATTACAGATGGATCGCAAAGAGATGAACAAAATTATATTTCAAAATACAGAGTATATGTGCAAGACGGATGCTGCATTGTCAGATGCTACAAAGAAATCGGTGTCAGGGCAGCGATTTATTGCAGAAAGTGAGAAGATTCCGGGACTTAATCTTAATGTTTATAAGAAACAAGCCAGGATTGTGGTATCCAGAAAGAGAACATATGAGGCAGCAGCATATTATAAGGGTCAACATGTTGCTGTGCATAACTTTGCATCGGCGGTAAATCCGGGTGGCGGTGTTGTATATGGAGCGGGGGCGCAGGAGGAATGCCTCTGCAGATGTTCAAATCTGTATTTCTGTCTGAACACTCCTGATATGTGGGGAATGTTCTATACTCCTCACAGAGCGGCAAAAGATCCTATACACAATGATGACATTATATACACACCTGGTATAGTGGTGTTTAAGACGGATACAGATCTGCCGGAACTCATGGAGCGAAAGGATTGGTATAAAGTGGATGTGATCACATGTGCTGCGCCGAATCTACGGGAAATTCCAGGAAATATATATAACTGCGAGAATGGTGCAAGCGCAGCGGGAGTAAGCAATTATGACCTTCAGATTATTCATGAGAAAAGACTCAGAAGTATACTTGACAGCGCCGTTATGAACCATGCGGACACAGTGATACTCGGGGCATTTGGCTGTGGTGCATTCCGCAACGATCCTCATGCGGTGGCATCGGCTGCTGCAAATGTTCTAAGTGATTATATATATGCATTTGAGAATATAGAGTTCGCTGTGTACTGCAGACCAAATGATGATTTCAATTACAGGGCTGTCTCTTATACACATCTCCGAGCCCACGAGACGCGTAGTAATCTCGTA
>URJU01000237.1 GCA_900548315.1 uncultured Coprococcus sp.
TTGTTGTGTATGGATGCTGCAATACGTGAAAGTGCCGCCATATTTTCTCCCTGGCTTCCGGTGGTTATGAGAACCACTTTCTCATCCGGATAATTCTTCATCTGGCTTATATCTATCAGTGTGTTATCCGGTATATTTATATATCCAAGCTCCGATGCAGTGGTGATGATATTCACCATACTTCTGCCCTCGATTATAACTTTTCTGTCATACTTATAAGCAGAGTTTATGATCTGCTGCACTCTGTCAACATTTGAAGCAAATGTCGCTATGATTATCCTGTGATCCTTGTTGTCATTAAAAAGATTATCAAATGTTCTTCCAACCGTCTTTTCAGACTGTGTAAATCCCTCTTTCTCTGCATTTGTGGAATCTGCCATGAGCGCAAGCACGCCTTTCTTGCCCAATTCCGCAAATCTCTGAAGATCTATCGTTCCTCCAAATACCGGAGTGTAATCTATCTTGAAGTCTCCTGTGTGTACAAGTAATCCTGCTGGTGTGTATATCGCAAGTGCTGCCGAATCAGCGATTGAATGGTTTGTTCTGATAAATTCTACTCGAAATGCACCCAGATTGATGTTCTGTCCATATTTTACAACCTTTCTGCGTGTGTTGTTCATAAGGTTGTGTTCTTTGAGCTTATTCTCAATCAGTCCCATCGTAAGCTTTGTTGCATAGATTGGCATGTTGAGTTCTTTCTCAATGTAAGGAATGGCACCTATGTGATCCTCGTGTCCATGGGTGACCACAAGTCCTCTGACCTTGTCCGCGTTTTCCTTAAGATATGTCACATCCGGGATGACCAGATCTATGCCTAACATATCATCCTCAGGGAATGCCAGTCCGCAGTCAATGACTATGATAGAGTCCTCATACTCTATCGCAGTGATATTCATTCCAATCTGTTCCAGACCGCCCAATGGAATGATCTTCACTGTCTCGTTATTCTTTTTATTCAATTTTCTTATACCTCCAAATTTACGTCCTCTAGCAGTTCATCAAATATCTTGATGACTGCATCCAATTCTTTTTCATCTTCAACAATATCGTATGCTGCCATCTCTTCCGTATCAGCTCCGGCGTTCTCCCGGAGTATAAGGAACGATTCATCATCCGTCTTGTCTATAACAAACAGATAGTTTATCCCGCCAAGAGTAGTCTGCTCCACCACTCTGAATTCTACCGCTGTTCCATCCTCTGTCTCAAATACAATGCCGTCATCAGCAGTTGCACTTTTCAATGTATTGTCTTTCTTATTGTCTGTCATATAAACTCCTGTTCACGTTTTATTCAAAACCGCCTGGCTGTGCAGATCTTCGCCGCCTATACGCTCCGGTCTCTGGAATCCAGATAATTCTGCAGGATGACCGCTGCCGCCATCTTGTCAATGTATGTCTTTCTATTCTCTCTCCTGACCCCGCTATCCATAAGTATACGTTCTGCCTCAACAGTCGTAAGCCGCTCATCCCAAAGCACAACTTCAAGACCTGTACGTCTCTCCAGATCATTCTTGAAACTGACTGTCGCTTCGCATCTGTCGCCCTCTGTGTTGTTCATGTTCTTCGGATATCCAAGCACTATAAGTCCAATCTTCTCCTGCTCTCCAACAGATCCATACTCATCTATGACTGCCTCGATCCGCGCAAGTGTCTGTCTGAGTTTACCAGCAGATTTTCTCTCGATAGTCTCCAACGGCTGTGCTGTTATCTCAAGCGGATCACTCACAGCCACGCCCACCGTCTTCGTTCCATAATCTAATCCCAATATTCTCATCCGCGCCACCTATACCAGATTATTCTTGATATAATCCTCAAGCAGAACCTCTATTATCTCATCTCTCTCCACTTTCATGATGAGACTTCGGGCATTCTTGTAGCTTGTAATGTACGTCGGATCCCCGCTCATTATGTATCCGACAACCTGGCTCACCGGATTGTACCCCTTCTCAGCAAGAGCATCATACACCTGACCAATGATCTCTCTCACATCGATGGCACCGTCCTTCACCGCCGAAACATTCTGTGTACTTTCATTATTCATTAAATCACGTCCTCATATAGTATATCATTCATGGTTACCTATCTAACATTCCTATTCTAATATAAAAGGTTTCAAAAGTAAAGGAACAGATTAGACCATAAGTATATCTCCATCCTGTGTGTATCTCACATAGACAAAACTGTTCACAAAGCTCTCCGGCATAGATATATTTCCAACATTAATATGTATGTCCATATACCTCTCCGTATGCCCCCTCAGATAAACTCCATCTTCTCCGCGGACAACCTCCTCAACAAGAACCTCCAGTTCTTTGTCTTCGAACATTTTCTCATATGCTCTCTTATTCTTCTCTGCAAGTTCAAGAAGCACATCACTCCTTGCATTTTTAACTTCAGGAGAAATCTGGTCTTTCATAGCCGCAGCCACAGTCCCCTTTCTCGGAGAATATTTAAATATGTGCATCTCATAGAGATTCAGATCTGTGAGATACTGTACCGTATCCTCAAACTCAGCATCCGTCTCCCCCGGAAATCCTACAATGACATCTGTTGTGAGTGCAGGTGCATCATATGCCGCTCTCAACATATCACATTTTTCGAAGTATTGTCCCCTCGTATATTTTCTGTTCATCCTCTTAAGCACTGAATCACAGCCACTTTGAAGACTTAAATGGAAATGCGGACATACTTTTTTATTCGACGAGATTCGCCTTACAAAGTCCTCTGTTATGATGCCCGGTTCCAGCGAGCCCAGCCGTATCCTCTTGATTCCTTTGATTTTTGAGATTGCATCTATGAGCTCTATAAGTGCTCCCTCATTATCCTTATCCTTGCCATACGATGATATATGTATGCCTGTAAGCACAACCTCCTTGATCCCTGCATCAGCAAGTTCGGAAACTTCAGAGAGTATCGCCGCCTCACTCCTGCTGCGAATTCTTCCTCTTACATAAGGAATGATACAATACGAACAAAACTGATTACAGCCATCCTGGATCTTAACGTAAGCTCTGGTATGTCCTGTCGGAACATGTCCGCCCATCTCCTCATACTCGGTTTCCTTTGATATATCGACAAAA
>URJU01000238.1 GCA_900548315.1 uncultured Coprococcus sp.
GAGATTACTACGCGTCTCGTGGGCTCGGAGATGTGTATAAGAGACAGGAATTAAAGAACTTGTAAAGCAGCTCAACGATGCTGCAAAGAAATATTATATGGAAGATACAGAGATCATGAGCAATCTGGAATATGATGCTCTGTACGATGAGCTGAGTGCCCTGGAGAAAGAGACCGGGATGGTCATGAGCAACAGCCCGACGGTCAAGGTAGGATATGAGGTCGTCAGTGAGCTGCCGAAGGAGGCTCACGAGCATCCAATGCTCTCACTTGACAAGACAAAGGATGTAGGTGCTCTTGCGTCATGGCTTGGCGGTCAGAAGGGCGTAATATCCTGGAAGATGGACGGACTCACAGTTGTTCTCACATATGAGAACGGAGAGATGATAAAAGCGGTTACCCGTGGAAATGGTGAGATAGGCGAGGTCATCACGAACAATGCAAAGGTATTTGCAAATGTACCTCATCACATCCCGTACAAGGGCAAGCTGACGATCAGAGGCGAGGCGGTCATCAAATACTCGGATTTCAATGCGATAAATGAGAAGATAACGGATGCGGAATCTAAGTACAAGAACCCGCGAAATCTGTGCAGCGGCTCAGTGAGACAGCTCGATAACAAGATAACAAAAGAGAGAAATGTACATTTCTTCGCTTTTAATTTAGTGGACGGTGAGGATGTGGACTTCCACAATTCATTCAAATATCAGCTTGATTGGTTGGAGCAGCAGGGATTTACCGTGGTAGAACACTACCTGACAGACTCGGCGGCACTTCCTGATAAGGTGAGGGAATTTTCAGAGAAGATAACGGAGAATGACTTCCCATCGGATGGTCTGGTACTCATGCTGGATGATCTGGCATACGGAAGGAGCCTGGGAACCACAGCCAAGTTCCCGCGAAATGCCATGGCGTTCAAATGGGCGGACGAGGAGGCAATCACCCATCTACGCTATGTGGAGTGGAGTCCATCAAGAACCGGACTCATCAACCCGGTCGCTGTATTTGATCCGGTGGAGCTTGAGGGAACAACAGTCAGCCGTGCCAGCATACACAACGTCAGCATACTTAAGTCATTGGCACTGGGCGAAGGTGATGAGATCGCTGTGTACAAGGCGAATATGATCATTCCGCAGATTGCAAGGAACCTAACCATGAGCGGTAACGTGGTCATACCGGCTGCGTGCCCTGCATGCGGAGGAGAGACTGAGATAGTGAGGGAGGAAGGCGGTGCAGCGTCAGGAGTTGAGACTCTGTACTGCACAAACCAGTTCTGCCCTGCGAAGAAACTCAAGTCATTTTCACACTACGTGTCCAGAAATGCGTTGAATATAGATGGACTCTCAGAGGCAACTATAGAGAAGTTCATAGACGAAAAGATACTGGAGGAGCTTCCCGACCTGTATAAGCTTGAGGCTCACAGAGACCATATAGTGGAACTCGAGGGATTTGGCGAGAAGTCATACAACAAGCTTGTGGCTGCGGTGGATGCATCTAGACAGACAAATATGTGGCGTCTTGTCAACGGTCTCGGCATTGCAAATGTCGGAGAAGCGACAGCCAAGCTCATGGCAAAACATTTTGCAAATGACATGGATGCCATGAAGAAGGCAGATGTGTCAGCCTACGTTGAGATAGACGGAATCGGTCAGGTCATAGCCGAGGATATAGTCAGATACTTTGAAAATGAGAAGAATTGTGCTATCATAGATAAGTTGATGGCTGAGCTGACATTTGTGGATGAGGCTTCTGATACGGAGCAGGATCTGGCGGGCAAGGTGTTCGTCATAACCGGTTCGCTCACCCATTTTGAAAACAGAAATCAGCTCAAGGAACTGATAGAGAGCAGAGGAGGTCAGGTTACAGGTTCTGTATCTGCCAAGACCTCATATCTTATAAATAACGATGTGAATTCCACATCATCCAAGAACAAGAAGGCGAAAAGCCTTGATGTGCCTATCATATCTGAGGAGGATTTCCTGGGAATGATCGGGCAGTAGAGTAACTGTAGTAAATGGAAAGGAATGAATAGAGATGCCGATAAGAATAGATGATGATCTGCCGGTTAAGAAAACTTTAGAGGACGAGAATATATTTGTCATGGGAACGGGAAGGGCGCACAGCCAGGACATAAGACCCCTTGACATCCTGATACTCAACCTCATGCCGCTGAAGGAGGATACAGAGCTGCAGCTCATGCGAAGCCTGTCAAACACCCCACTTCAGGTGAACATCACGCTTCTTAGAACCATGTCCTACGAGTCCAAGAACGTGACAAAGGGACACCTTGACAGATTCTACGAGGACTTCGACAGCGTAAAGAACCGCAAATGGGACGGTTTCATCATAACCGGAGCACCTGTTGAAAAGATGGAATTTGAGAATGTTGACTACTGGGACGAACTTCGCGAGATCATGGATTGGTCCGAGACAAATGTCACATCGACCATGCACATCTGTTGGGGCGCTCAGGCGGGACTCTACTACAGATACGGTGTGCAGAAGTTCGACCTTCCGCAGAAACTGTCCGGCATATACGAACATCACACCTTCCACAAGAGAACACCGCTTGTCCGCGGTTTCGACGATGTATTTTACGTGCCACATTCAAGATACACGGGCGTATCCAAGGAGGACATTGTAAACAATGAGCACCTTGAGATCGTAGCCGAGTCAGACGTGGCTGGTCCGTACCTCATAATCGGTGACGGCGGCAAGAACATATTTGTCACAGGACATCCTGAGTATGACGTGCTGACCCTTGACCAGGAGTACCACAGAGACCTCGCCAAGGGACTTAATCCACAGATTCCGGTGAACTATTACCCGGACAACGACCCGGAAAAGAAACCAGTGAAGAAGTGGAGATGCCACGCGAATACTTTGTATGCGAATTGGCTCAATTATTACGTTTATCAGCTCACACCTTATAAGTGGGAGTAGGAGCCTCTGAGACCGCATAAAAACTGAGGTTTTAAGCCGAATGTGGAATATACATAATTGGAATGAAAAGTGTAATAAATTGATATAT
>URJU01000239.1 GCA_900548315.1 uncultured Coprococcus sp.
TTATCGTCGGCAGCGTCAGATGTGTATAAGAGACAGTTCTTTATACTTTCCTTTAAAGAAGTTGTTGACATGATCTATAGTCTTGTCCGAAAGCTCTAACTTTACAAATTCTGTCTTGCCATTCCTGTTAAGTACAAACACATAAACTCCATCATCATATCTCGGATCTTTGGACGTGTAATCCTTCGTTCTTATGGACGAATCCTGCTGAAGTTCATTGTCAAGGTATATTGAACCGCTCTTTGCTATAAACTTGACGTCATTGTTACTGAAACTACACATCTTCTTACGGCTCTTCTTTGCTATTATCCTCGCGATATCAACATCCTCGTTGACCATTATATACTCATACTCTGTTTCCTTTCTGGAAATAAATACTCCAAAAATGACAGCTCCGATTATCACAACCAATAAGCCAATCGATGTAAGCAGCGGAATAAAGAATGCCACAACACCAGCAACTATAAGTATCGCACCAGCAACTATTCCCGCCATAACTCCCGCCGGAGTCCTTCCTTTCACAATATGCTCTGCATATCCATCATTTAACATAATACCTGTTCTCCTTAGTTTTAATAATACATACCTGCATTTATTCTAACACATATATCTATATTTGTGGATTGTCAGAATAAAATTTTATGAATAATTCATACTCAACCTCACATCCTGGTTCCATGCGTTATATACTATCTAATTACAACAGGGCATCCCTGGCATCCTCCGCATCCGCCAGACTTTCCCACATCAGCCACATCAGACATGTAATTGTATACAGATTCGATCAGACACACTGCCTGTGAACTTATTCCAAGCCCCTCTCCAGTAAATCCAAGTTTCTCCTCTGTGGTAGCCTTTATATTCACTCTGTCCTTCTCTATGCACAGACAGTTTGCTATCTTCTCACGCATCTGCTCTATATATGGCGCAAGCTTTGGGCGCTGTGCAATGACTGTTGCATCTATATTCTCTATCACATAAAGTTTCTGTTCAAGCAGTTTTTTTACCTCCGAGAGAAGAACCATACTGTCTGCGTCTTTGTATCTCTCATCTGTATCCGGGAAATGTCTTCCTATATCCCCCAGAGCCGCCGCTCCAAGCAACGCATCCATTATAGCATGCAGCAGAACATCAGCATCGCTATGCCCAAGCAGACCCTTTTCATATGGTATCTCCACTCCGCCAAGTATCAGCTTACGATCATCCACAAGTCTGTGGACATCATACCCCATTCCTACTCTCATATACTTCTCCTTGTCTATAAAAAATAAAACCTTGAAAATTATGGATTTTCAAGGTTTCTGTAGTAGCGAGAGGGGGATTCGAACCCTCGACACTGCGGGTATGAACCGCATGCTCTAGCCAACTGAGCTATCTCGCCATATTTTGTAAATGGGACCTATAGGGCTCGAACCTATGACCCTCTGCTTGTAAGGCAGATGCTCTCCCAGCTGAGCTAAGATCCCATATTACTTCGTGTCATCGCTGACACCTTTGTTAGTATACTCAAGTGTCTATGTTTTGTCAACAACTTTTTTTATTTTCTTCAAATTTATTTTTTAATACCGTCCACCGCCAAACAGATATATTATCAGATTGACAATAAAGAGGATTATAACTACCGGTATAACTACATACCATACGATCTTAAATCCAAGCCATATAACACCAAGAACAATTCCTATGACCAGTGCAGCGACAAGGACAAGAACGATTGCTGCGAGCACCTTTCCCAGTGTTGAACTGAAATCCAACTTGCCATATGCAAAACTGGTGTTGCCATCATCATCAACATTAATATGCCATCCCTTATGGCTACTCTCCCCGGTCTTTCGACTGCTGTAACCAGAATCATACGACTCGCTCTCAGAATCATAATATCTTCCGCTTGCCCCCTGACCCTCTGTATCTATGATGGTCTTGGCTATTATCCTTGCAGAACCGAGAGATGAACAGATCTCTTCCTCCGACTTTCCGGCATCCTTCTGCTTTTTAAAATAATCTTCATAATAATTTATTGTGTCATAATATGTCTGAGTGGAAACACTTCCATCAAGCGCCGCCTTAAGTTCATTCATAAAATCCTTTTTCTTCATCGCGAACTCCTTTTTTCGTTATTGAATAAATCCGGGTATATCAGGATCACTTCATGTTTATATACACAATTATTACCTTGTATTCTCCCATATCCTCTATCACATAACTTATTGCACTAATATTGCCATAATTATAGAAAAAAGACAAGTCAAAAGTGCTCTCTTCTGCCCTTACCGCAGCCTCAACAACCTTATTTCGACCGATCTGTATCTTTATGCCCTTTACATAATCATCAAAGGTCTCGTATCTGTAGAACCTTTTTGAGAAGAAGTTATACTCATCCGCTGTACACTTCCTATAGAACTGTTTCTGCCATGTGTGTGTCTTTTCAAGTACGGCATCTGTGACGTTCACATAGGTATGTTTTATATAATCCCCCATATCCGGAAGTGAATCATCCCACGTCAGATCTACATTATACCACTCACCGCCAAGTTCTATCTGATTCCAGGCATGCAATCCATCATCTGTACTTCCGACAACTATATCGCAGTTTATACCTAGACACGACATAATGATATAGAAAGCCTCCGCGTATCCATCGCATACGCTCTGTCTCAGCACCAATGCACCGTATGCTGTGTAAGCATCGTCTGAATTTTCCGGATATCCATATCTGCAGTTAGACACAATGTAATCATGTGCTGCAATTTCCATGTCAAAGTCCGTCATATCCCTTTTTATATATTTGTCTATAAATCCATCAACCACATCATATAACTGGTATGCTCTCTCATTGTCCGCAGGAATTTCTGTTCCATCCCTGTACTTTCTCACTACATAGTAATTATCCGACAATTCAAAATTGAACTGTATGACAAGATAATCCCCGGATTCGACTATTATCCTATATGTGTCCACCGAGCCATATGCAGAATCAATATATTTGTTGATGTTATGTCTGTCTCTTATA
>URJU01000240.1 GCA_900548315.1 uncultured Coprococcus sp.
GTATAATACTATAGTAATTCGCAATATAAATATAAAAAACCAGGAGACAATCATCTCTGATCATCTCCCGGTTCCAATTACATATTCATTCTTTATTAGCCCTACGCATTTGCCAGTGCCTTAAGCTCCTCAAGCATCTGTGGGAGCTTTGTATCCATCTCCTCATCCTTGAACTGACAGGTACCGACCTTCTTATGTCCGCCACCGCCATACTTGAGCATGAGACTTCCTACATCCATTGTCGCTGTACGATTGAGAATACTATATCCGCATGCTGCCGAACAGCCCTGACCACCTCTGCCGCTTACGATCCACGCTGACACGTTCTGCTCAGGATACATGCTGTATATCATAAAACGGTTGCCTGTGTATATAGGATTCACACCTCGAAGATCGCTGATTATAAGGTTGCCATCCACTACGGTATGCTCCTTAACCATCTCCTTGAACTTCTCTGTCTGCTCATTGTAGAGAACTATTCGCTCCTGTATGTCAGGCATGGCAAGGATCTCATCCGTAGTCATGGTCCGGCAAGCATCTATGAGTTTTTCCATAAGCTGATAATTAGAAATTTTAAAGTTTCTGAATCTTCCAAGTCCCGTTCTCGGATCCATGAGGAATCCTATGAGGATCCATCCCTTCGGATTCTGCACCTCGTCTATCGTAAGATTTCCAGAATCCACCTTATCAACAGCCTCCATCATATCGTCAAACTGTGGAAATCTCTCTCTTCCACCGTAATATTCATATATTATCCTCGCACATGACGGTGTGATCCGGCTCTCTCCTTTATACTTGCCCTCAAGTGCCAGTCTTTCATGCTCGCTTGAATGATGATCGAACCAAAGTCCGCAGCCCTCAACAAATGGCACATTTGCAAGACAATCATCCTCTGTGATCTCCACCAATCCGTCCTGAAGGTCCTTTGGATGTGCAAATTTCCAGTGATCTATGATACCCGCCTCTTTCAAAAGCGCTCCGCATGCAAGTCCATCAAAATCTGATCTTGTAACCAACCTCATATTACATTCCTCCCTAATGTTATAAGTAACCAATACTATTTCAATTATATAAAAATGAGGTTGGTAATTCAATGTTATCTTTAGATATGAGGAGTTCCGAATTATTAGGAATTAAGAATTTCCCTTACCCCATCTGCATCCTCAGTGTCTACGCCATCACATATAATCGTATAAAACGCTTTCAAGTCATAATCCTTTAATATATATGTAACCTGAGTATTCTCTAATGCGATTCTAAGCAACTTATTTTTCTGTGCACCAGACCAAACTTTAACCCCGGTTAACTGTTCTATAACTGCATGTGTATTTGCAAAGCTTGTACTATCACTCAATTTATCTATCAATTCTTCCTTCTCAAGTTCCTCCTTACTCTGATTTCTTGTCTCGTTTTCCTTCTCCGACACACAACAGAAATGAGCCTCTTCAAGGACTTCATTCGAAATGGTTCTATCTATAATCTGATGTATCAACTGCTCAAGTTTCGCCCCCTTCGTATAGTCCGCGGGTACAAAATACTTGATCCTGTTCTCATCCAACATTCTGAACACCTTTGACTTATCCTTCGTCTCAGAATTATAAACACCTATTGAGTGTCCACCATTTATGTTAACCAGTCTGCCATAATATAACAAAAGACAGCCCGTCAGGTTTACCCAAACGGACTGTCTGCATATCTCTTTATTATTCTAATTTATCGGAATCCAACCCCTATTTATCATTCTCTCTATATTGCTTTCAGGTGTACGATTGATACCGCCATCTTCATTTTTGAATCCAGAATATATACGCGAACACAAACGACCTTCCGAATTGTAACATACCTGCACGATGATCCAATCCCAGCCATCGGCTTTTCCGTTACTATATGTTCTGGCATTGCTCACATCAAGTCCCTGTTTCTTTAAATAATCCTCCAATGCCTGACAATACGTCCAATCATTTCTAGACACCTCGCCATCAATTATAATGCCAGCATCAGCACCACACCATACTCCCGAGAAATTCTTGCTGTGATACGGTACAGGGGCCTTATCTCTAGTCTTATTACACAGCATTACCCATGCTCCATATCCAGCAGTTCGCTCTCCCTCCGGAATCTCTATTGTTCCATCAGAAAATGCACACACAAGCGTGGATTCCAACGCGGTCGCATTTTGGATATCCTTTGATTTCCTGCTCTTCTCAATATACTTTATCAGTGCCGGCGCAAGTGCCCCTGCCAATATCACCATAACCGCTATAACGATTATCAGTTCAACCAACGAAAAACCTTTTGAATCCAAGCAAATCCGTTTTCCTCTATTCATACTAACTCTCCCCTTTTGCATTCTTTAAAATGCTTTACTGTCTATAATATCAAATGCACATCGTTATGGTAATACCGTAGATTGGGTTTGTCAATTGAATAGCTGCCTTTAATCTTTTACAAATTTATGATATTTTTCTCTTTTTTGATGATCTAATTGCAATTTTTATCACGCAAATGATTACAATCAATCCGCTTATTAAAAATCCTATTGATATTTGTTGGTATGTTTTGCTTAAACTGTTCTCAAATTTCGCAAACAACAATAATGCAATAGTTATTATTACACCGATTATGATACCTCTGACCCATGTTTTCCAGTCCGCATTAATATGTTTAAACATATGCCAATTTATCTTTTTGTTTTCTCCGATTTCGAAGTCGTGTTCTTTTGTATACCTTTTTAAAACACTATAAAGTGTTGATATCGTATACACTAAACAATAGCCTTCTTTATAGTACAAAAACAAAAATATGTTCAATGCCATTACAATCATTGCAGAAACTATATCACAAACCTTTTTCTCACTAACACACAATTCCTTCTTTCCACCATTCACCAAAATATAGGTATATATAATATCTATATTTTGCAGTTCCCAAACAG
>URJU01000241.1 GCA_900548315.1 uncultured Coprococcus sp.
ATAATATGTTATACGCAGGCGCACGAACACCGTTCGCCTTTCAAGCATCTATTCCAGATATGGAGGAACTATGAGCAAGCGAAAAAAGAAAATGACAGTGAAACAGCTTCATGCACTTGTGGCATTCCTGGTTGTAATAAATATTATACTGCTATTATGCATTCTAGTGCTGGGAATATTCCTAGCAAAGGCAAGCAATGGCAAAGGTCAGCAGCAGACAATCCGTCTCAAAAGGGCAAATGACACATATACCGTATGTGTCGATGCCGGACACGGTGGAAGTGATGTGGGTGCCGTGGGGCTTGATGGAAGTTATGAAAAAGATGACAATCTCCGGCTTGCCTTGAAAGTTGCAGATGCCCTTGAGAAAAGCGGTGTCAATGTGGTTCTGACAAGATCCGATGACAGTGATACACAGCTTGGTTCAAGATCCGACATTGCCAACGATGCAAAAGCTGACTTATTTGTCTCCCTGCATCGAAATTCAACTGCTACCGCCAACACTACAAAAGGTATAGAGATCTGGATACACAGCTCCGGCTCAGAACGCAGCTATGCCGCAGCCGATGACATCCTCACAAACCTAGAAGGAGTTGGCATAACCAACAACCGCGGAGTCAGGATTGGGACCCAAGGGGACAGCGATGACGACTACGCCGTGATCCGTGACACTGATATGACTAGCATGATAATAGAAATGGGATTTATGACAAGTCAGGACGATCTGGATTATTTTAACGAGAATCTTGACAACTACGCCAAAGCAATATCCAACGGAATCGTGGAATGGCTTAACGAATATGTTGAATAATTTCAAGAACAAAAAATACCGGCATCATACTTCTTAAATGATACCGGTATTTTTCTCTATTTATAGTTCTATTTTAGTCCTGTTTTTTGTTCTAATGACAAATATTTCTTTAGCGTTTGTTTTATGTTACTCACTTATAACAGTTCTGTTTCTTCCTGACTCCTTTGCCTGATAGAGTGCCGAATCCGCTCTGTTAAACCAAGCCTTGGAACTTTCGCCCTTTATATACTCTGCAACTCCGCAGCTGCATGTGATTCCATCTTTGTTCATGAAATGGAAGTAGTAACATCTGAACTCTGTTCTTATATCCTCCACGACATTCATGACCTTTGAAAGTTCAACATCATGAAACAGTATCACAAACTCCTCTCCGCCATATCTGAACGCAAGTCCCATATCCTTGGACTTCTCTTTCATCATCTTACACAGAGCCTTGATGACTATATCTCCATTACTGTGTCCGTATGTATCATTGACCTCTTTGAAATGATCAATATCAAATATGGTAACATATGACTTAGCACCTGTCTGTTCAACACTTTCTATCTCTTTTTCAAGACTGTCCTCAAATGATCGTCTGTTATAAAGACCTGTCATCGGATCTATCATAAGCTCACTCATGAGAGTGACCTGTCTGTTGTAGCTGCCCATTATGGAGCTCATAAGTGCTTTTGTATGTGTGTTGACTATAACCACCATCACGCATAAAAGAATGATCAACAAAAGAAATATGCTGAGCTCTCCGACCCAGTCAAGCCCCGCCACACTGTCAGTGTACTCAAAATGATACCTCACCAAATCAATTACGGTAAGTATCGCCACCGCAATGCCAGACCATACGGTGAGTGACTGATCCGCAAACAATGCCGTGGCAACTATGGTTAAGCTTGGCAACATAATGAGTGGCAAAATAGAATAATATGTGAATGATATAACGCCTATAGACACGAATATCAGCCCTATGACCACATAATTTTTCTTCTCATTGGATATGTTGTCCGCTTTGATCATAAAGTAGCATACCACCAATGTAATAATCTGTATGACCATCGGAATAAATATATATTCCAGCATATAAAGACCGCTGCCTATATTCTTTTCTACCCTGTGAACCCCAAACAATATCCATGAAAGCGCAAATGTAACACAACATATAGCAATGACTGTCTGCCATACCAGCAGCTGCCATCTCGCTTCTATATCTTCTTTGTTCATATCATTCATATCTTTGATACTCCATGCAAGTAAATTTGTATACATTTTACCATATAAGGTTTCGTTTTTCCATCATTAATACATAAAATGGCGAGGTTTTTAATAACTAATTAATAAATCCTCGCCATCTTATTATTTTTTTTGTTATCGTTTACAGATTATATCCTACCTCAAATGCCTCGAGATTCTTCTCAACTGTCTTAGGTGGAACAGTATTCTTTATAACTTCAACCCATGCATCATGTGAGAAATCCATATGCTGAGCTGCAATACCTATGATAACCGTGTTGAATACCTTGTTATTTCCAAGTTTCTTTGCCTCATCCATGGCATCCACCGATATTACCTTATGCTCCTTGCTGAGTTTTTCTATAATTTCATCAGGGTACTGAGCTGCCCCTGTTACCACCGTGATAGGATCTATTCTCTGATCATTGACTATGATAACACCGTCTTTCTTCAGAAAATGTGCGTATCTGAGCGCCTCAAGTCTCTCGAATGCTATAAGAACATCTGCACAGCCTTCCTCCACGATTGGCTCATTTACTTTCTCGCCGTATCTTACATATGTTACAACGCTTCCGCCTCTCTGGCTCATTCCATGAACCTCAGACAGCTTTACATCATAGCCTGCTGCTGTTGTGATTCCACCGAGTATACGGCTTGTAAGAAGGGTTCCCTGTCCGCCTACGCCGACGATCATTATATTCTTTGTCTCCATTCCAGTACTCATGATTAGAACTCCTCCCTTTCTATAGCATCAAACTTACAACGTTTCATACACAGCCCGCAGCCTGTACAGAGTGTGTCATCTATACGGATGGTTCCATCCTCCTGCCTGATAACCGCAGGACATCCTGGTTTTAAGCACATACCACACTCTGTCTCTTATACACA
>URJU01000242.1 GCA_900548315.1 uncultured Coprococcus sp.
GTATAAATATAGCCCTGTTGGGACTTGTGCTCATATTTGGATCTGGATCCGATTCACATGGTGCAAGCCGATGGTTTGCTATATCGGATTCATTTACAATACAGCCGTCCGAGTTTTCTAAGATAATACTAATAATATGTACTGCGGTATTTTTGGAAAAACATGCTGATGATCTGAATACAGTAAGAACACTGGTAAAACTTGCAGTATTTCTCGCAATACCGATAGGACTTATATTTGTGGAACCGGATCTGTCAACAACTTTATGTATATGTGCTACATTATTTATAATTATATTTATTGCCGGACTAAGCCTTAAGATAATTGGTATAGCGGTTCTTGTTCTTATACCGTGTATCGGAGGATTCTTCTGGTATATACAGCAGGAAAATCTTCCTCAGATACTGAGTGAATACCAGCGAGGAAGAATACTTGGACACATGTATGGAAGTGAGTATGGAGCATCTCAGGATCAGCAGAACAATTCCGTAATGGCAATTGGATCAGGACAGCTGACCGGCAAAGGTATCAACAGCACTGATGTTGCCACAGTCAAAGATACAAATCTTATTTCTGAACAGCAGACTGATTTTATATTTTCTGCAGTGGGAGAGGAATTAGGTTTTATAGGAAGTGTTATTATTATTGCAATTTTACTGCTCATAGTGTTACAATGTATTAGGATTGCTGGGCGTTCGAGAGACAAAAAAGGAATGTATATTGCAACTGGAATGGCTGCACTGGTTTGCCTACAGGCATTTATCAATATCGGAGTTGCAACATCTATCCTGCCAAATACCGGATTGCCACTTCCATTTATAAGCTATGGACTGAGTTCTCTTGTCAGCCTTTGTGCCGGAATGGGAATGGTACTCAACGTCAATTTGCAAAAGAAAAAGTATTAGGAGGAAATCCATGAATATCGGTTTGATAGCACACGATGCAAAAAAGAAACTTATGCAGAACTTCTGTATTGCATATAGAGGAATTCTCAACAAACATGAGCTTTATGCAACAGGTACTACTGGAAGACTTATTGAGGAGGTCACAAACCTGTCAGTTCACAAGTATATTGCTGGTCATCTCGGCGGTGAACAGCAGCTCGGTTCACAAATTGAGAACAACGACATAGATATGGTGATTTTTCTCAGAGACCCTCTTCACCCTAAAAAACATGAGCCTGATATAAATAATATATTTACTCTGTGTGATACACACAACATTCCTCTTGCGACAAATCTCGCAACTGCGGAACTGCTGATACTCGCACTGGACAGAGGTGATCTTGACTGGCGTGAGTTCTATAAATAAATTTTTCTTTTTATGTATGTGTTTATACATAACGGAGGTTATTTTATCATGTTTAAAAATAGATCAAACAGAAAAAGACTGCCAAGAGTAACTGCGCTTGTTCTTGCATGTTCGCTCGTATTACTTACCGGATGTGGCAGCCGTACATACAAAGCCAGCAAACAGCTGGATATAGGCGTTTTGCCGAACCTTCCACTCTACAGTGACTGTGGTATGGCTCAGGAGTATGCCGTTGTCGGCAAGGATGAAGAAGTAAATGCTGCAAATTATAGTGGAGTTTACGCCGCCATGCTGTTGGATAACACTACAGGTGAACCGGTAATTGCACATAATGCACACAAGAGGATATATCCTGCAAGTATGACCAAATTAATGACAGGTCTTCTTGTTATTGAGAGTATAGAAAAAGGTGATATATCTCTAGATGATATGGTTACTCTAAACAGAAAAGTAACATTTGATGATTGGGATGCCATGGCGAGCGATCTTATAGGAGGCTGCAGAGTAGATGTCAAGAATCTTCTGTATGGTCTTATGATCACATCATACAATGACTGTGGAGTCATTCTGGCAGAGCTTATAGCAGGAAGCGAATCAGCATTCTGTGATATGATGAACGAGAAGGCACGTGAGATAGGTGCTACAAATACCCATTTTGAAAACTGTCATGGCCTTCATTCGGATGATCATTACACTACCGCATATGATCTATATCTGATCCTTGAGGAGTTTTCAAAACATGATCTGGCATATATCATAGATTCTCTGCCAACCTATGATTTTACATACACTGATGCAGATGGAAATGAGCAGGTAGTTACGATCGAACCTACGAATGAATATTTGACGGGCGAGATGAATCTTCCAGACGGATATTCCATCGGATCATGGAAGACTGGTACTACAGAGGAGGCTCTTAACTGCCTTATAATGGAATTAAAAAATGAATCCACGGGGCATGAATATGTTGCTATCATAGCTGGGGCTGATGGCAAAGAGGCTCTATACAGTCTGATGACATCTATGATAAATACTGCAAAGTAATTATAAAAAACAATACAAGTTCAGGAGGCACAAAAATGATTCACATTATTACAGGAGATAAGGGAAAAGGAAAGACAAAGGCATTGATAGACAAGGTAAACAATGACGTAAAGGTTGTTTCAGGTACTGTAGTTTTCCTCGATAATAATAATAAACACATGTATGAACTCAGCAATCGTGTCAAGATGATCAACTGCACAAGTTATGGAATAAGTAAGCTTGACGCTTTTACAGGTTTTATAAGAGGTATAATTTCACAGAACAGTGATATTGAGAAGATTTATATCGATAACTTTAAGACAGTTGCCTATGTTGGTGAATCGCATATTGTAGAAGCTTTAGACGAGATAAAGAACATTTCTGATATGTTCAATGTAGACATAGTTATATGTCTGGCAACAGATGTAAATGATGTGCCTGACGACTTTAAAGACTGCGTAATTGCTGCTTTATAGAAACGAGAAAACAGGAAATGGTTGGCATGGTGCATATTGCCAGCCATTTTCTTGTTTACATGAGCAATAACCATATAACAGGAGAAATTCATATCTGTCTCTTATACACATC
>URJU01000243.1 GCA_900548315.1 uncultured Coprococcus sp.
AGAGACAGTAATATATATGATAATGGCGTTTCTGTATTGTGTCAGACATATATATCCTAAAAAATATCACAAGGAGGATTTTTATATGAAGGAAGTAAAACAGCCAAAAAAGCCGCTGATATTTTATTATCTGATCGTGCTCGCAGTAATCATGCTTCTTAATATTATAGTTGTTCCCTGGTTTACTGAGAGAAGTATAGAGGATGTGGATTACGGTACATTCATATCCATGACAGAGGACAAGAAGATCGACGAGGTAGATATTGAGACCCAGTCAAATGTCATCTATTTCACAGGCAAGGATGACAAGAAGGTGTACAAGACTGCTATGGTGAGTGATGAGGACTTAACTGAGAGACTTTACAAGTCGGGAGCCAAGTTCTCAGGTCAGGAGATCAAGCAGACATCACCGATACTCAGCTTTATACTCAGTTGGATCGTGCCTATACTTATATTCACATTATTTGGAAGAATGCTTGCCAATCAGATGATGAAGCACGCCGGAGGCGGCAAGAATTCCATGATGTTTGGAATGGGCAAGAGCAATGCGAAGATATATGTTAATTCTACAGAGGGAATAAAGTTTACAGATGTCGCCGGAGAGGATGAGGCAAAGGAGAATCTGACTGAGATAGTTGAGTATCTTCACAATCCTGGAAAGTACAAGGAGATCGGCGCTTCCATGCCGAAGGGTATTCTTCTTGTGGGTCCTCCGGGAACAGGTAAGACCATGCTTGCCAAGGCTGTAGCCGGAGAGGCGAATGTACCTTTCTTCTCAATGTCCGGTTCAGAATTCGTTGAGATGTTCGTAGGTATGGGAGCCTCAAAGGTGAGAGATCTGTTTCAGCAGGCAAAGGAAAAGGCTCCATGTATAGTGTTCATCGATGAGATAGATGCCATAGGTAAGAGGAGAGACGGGCAGATAGGCGGCAATGATGAGCGTGAGCAGACACTTAACCAGCTTCTCACCGAGATGGATGGATTCGAGGGCAACAATGGTGTCATCATCCTTGCAGCAACCAACAGACCGGATTCACTTGATCCTGCACTGCTCAGACCGGGAAGATTTGACAGACGAGTACCTGTGGAACTTCCGGATCTCAAGGGACGTGAGGATATACTTAAGGTTCACGCCAAGAAGGTCAAGATAGGAGACAATGTAGACTTCAATAAGATAGCCAGAATGGCATCAGGTGCATCAGGTGCCGAGCTTGCAAATATTGTAAATGAGGCGGCGCTCAGGGCTGTCAGAGCGGGCAGAGGCTTCGTGACACAGGCCGATATGGAAGAGAGCATAGAGGTCGTAATTGCAGGTTACCAGAGAAAGAATGCGATACTTACAGACAAGGAGAAGCTTGTCGTGTCATACCATGAGATCGGACATGCGCTTGTAGCTGCCAAGCAGACTGATTCAGCGCCTGTTCAGAAGATAACCATAGTTCCGAGAACATCAGGAGCTCTTGGTTACACCATGCAGGTGGATGAGGGTAATCACTATCTTATGACCAAGGAAGAGATTGAGAATAAGATCGCCACACTCACAGGCGGAAGAGCTGCAGAGGAGATAGTATTTGGATCTGTTACAACCGGAGCATCCAACGATATAGAACAGGCAACAAAGCTAGCAAGAGCTATGATCACCAAATACGGAATGAGCAAAGAGTTTGATATGGTAGCCATGGAGGTAGAGACCAACAAATACCTTGGCGGTGATTCATCACTTTCGTGTTCGGCAGAGACGCAGACACTCATAGACAAGAAGGTTGTGGAGCTTATAAGAAAGCAGCATGAGAAGGCGGCAACCATTATCCTCGAGAACAGAGCGAAACTTGATGAGCTTTCCAATTATCTGTATCAGAAGGAGACGATCACAGGCGAGGAGTTTATGAAGATATTGAATTCATGATTCTCTTAGATATAATTTCAGTTACCGGGTGCTGGCATTTTACAATTCCGCACCCGGTAACCATAAGATAGACTTGTACTGGATTCAGAATAGTAGTATTACGTCAATTCCTCGTGGTCAAGCTCCAACAGCTTGAAATGATTCTTTTTGAACTCTATAAGACCCTCACTCTGCATGTTGGACAGCTCCTTTGACAGTGCAGTTCTGTCGACATTCAGGTAGTCGGCAAACTGTTCCCTGTTAAATGGGATATCGAACTCAGTTGTTCCAAGAGAGCTGGCAAGTCCTGAGAGATAATAGCTGACACGCTCACGTATCTTCTTTGGCTTTATATAGAATATGTGAAGTGAGAGTGTGAGACTTCTTCTCGATGAGAGTAGCAGAAGATTCTTCAGCATCTGCAGATGCCACGGATAACTGTTGTATTTGCCGGACATGATATCCTGTGCGTTGAGCAGGAACACGATAGTAGGCTCGGTGGCTCTTGCGTCGATCATGAGTTTGTGTCCGGACAGGGCATAGGTCTCACCGAACACCTTTCCGGGAAGTGCTGAACTCAGGATACTCTTGGAGCCCCAGTAGTCAACATTCTCAACGATCACCCGTCCTTTGATGACTATTCCAAGCTCCTCGGTTATCTCGCCGGCTTTGAATATAGTGGAGTTGTATCTGTAATAGTGTTCGCGCAGGATTCCGAGATCCATCATGGTTTTGATATCGGCTTCCGAGATCCCTTTAAAAGCCATCATGTTGAGTACTTCAGACAATTGATATTGAGGAATTTTAAGTTTCATACATAACCTCCATCTTATTATTTATTTCTATGCAGAGCAGCAGTCTGCAGTGTAGTATATTATAGTGACAAGGTGTCATGATGCAGGGGTGCAATCAGGCTTTCAGCTATAGGATGTATATTTTTTCAAAACACAGTATATTGTATATGTGTAATAAATTATCCCTTATCCATACACAATATATACTGTCTCTTATACACATCTCCGAGCCCACGAGACG
>URJU01000244.1 GCA_900548315.1 uncultured Coprococcus sp.
CCTTATCGTCGGCAGCGTCAGATGTGTATAAGAGACAGGTAAGAAATAGTGATGTTCGTTTGATAGAAACTATAGATATAGGTAAGTACAACATGGCAAGAAGTTCTACGCGGGTGAGTGATAAAACGTATAAAGTTTCTTATAAGAAAATTGCTGCTCTTTCAGGGGATGCATCATCAGGTTTAGGACTTGATTTTTTGATTTTAGAGAAATGTGCTATAACTGTTTCAAATCCGTTAGTAGCAGCGGTAACTATATGTGGTGCAGTGTCATCAGTATTAGGACACACTGCATCTAACAAACATGGTATAACAATTAAAGTGAGGACGAAAAAATATTATAGGACACGTTTAGGTAGAAGCCAGATTTATAAAACGACGCGATACATAGTAAAGGTAGGTAGGTATTGATATGAAGATAGTTCAGATATTAGAGACTATGGTTATAATAGCTTTATTGGTATTGGAGATACTGCATGATTTTAAACTTGTTCCATTTAATATTGGAATAAATGTGGTGTCACTTATTTGTGCAGGATCATTGCTTATTTTATGCATAATATTGGCGGCTAAAAAGAAATCAAGCTTGGGAAGCATATGTCTGGCGTGTATGTTTGTGATCAGATGGGTATGTGAGATGATATATTAAAAAGTAACTGAAGAAAACTATTAAAAGAGGAATACAAAGTCATCCGGATAAAGTCCGGATGACTTTTTGTGTCTGACAGGACATTTACGCAGAATTTACTTTCAGATGGTGTTGACATTTACAGAAATAAGACTAGTATATGTTCGATATGAAGTATGATATGGGAGGACAAATATGGGCAGTTATGTAATATCAGACATTCACGGATGCTATGACGAGCTGATCCGGATGCTTGAGAAGATAAATTTAGAAGACAGTGACACTCTGATATGTGCCGGGGATTATGTGGATAAGGGACCAAAGAACGCCGAGGTGCTGGAATGGATAATGAATGTCCCGCTAAATGTCATTTTGCTACGCGGCAATCACGACGAGGTCTTTGCACAGAATATAGAGGCGATGAGGATCATTAGCTATAAAATGGATCTTGACAGGGATAGCCTGCAGGATACGAAAACTTTGTACCAGTCGATGAAAAAGCTTGAGAAAAAAGATGACAGCGTAAAGTTTGACTGCTGTGAGACGGTATACGAGCTGATAGAATCCGGATATACTTTCTCGCGGTTATGTGCATGGGCGGACCGGATAAAGAGCATGCCGTATCTGTATGAAACGAAAGTGTCTGACAGAAAATGCATAGTAGTCCATGCCGGATACATCAGAAGGCTTGATACGCCGGAACTTAAGGCCAGGTACAGCTCAAGGGAAGAGTTCTATATGAACGCCAGGAGTGATGGATTTACTGATGGCGGTATCATGCATGGCATGGTTGTGGCGGGGCATACTCCTACGACCAAAGAGGAAGAATTTGCATATAATGATGGACGGGTATTTCGTAAGTATGATGAGGAGAGAGATTTTTTGTTCTATGACATAGACTGTGGATGCTGGATGAGATATACAGGGAAAAAGAACGCAAGACTTGCATGTTTCAGGCTCGAGGATGAAGAGGTGTTTTATGTGTGAGGTTGTGAAGTCCTGAATTAGAGGACTTCACAAATTTTTCACAAAATTTATTAGCACTCGGCGTTGACGAGTGCTAATAGAAGTGGTATAACATAATCAGTCAAAGGAAAGAGCTTCTAAATAGAAATTAACGATAAGCCTTGAAGCGATCCTTTGAAAAGGAAACGAAATTATTAACATATATATACCTGATGCGATAAAGGCAGAGGGGATAGATATTGGAAGGAGAGATGACTTATGTTAATGCCTAGTATTATTGGAGATAGCTTTTTAGATGATTTCTTTGGATATCCTGAGAGGACTTATGCAGCACCAAAGCAGACACAGATGAATGGATTTATGCAGGCTGATGTAGCCGAGAGCGAGGATGCCTACACAGTTGAGATGAATCTTCCAGGAGTTAAGAAAGAGAATGTGAAGATAGAGCTCAAGGATGGATACCTGATCGTGAACGCTTCTACAAAGAGAGAAGTCACAGAGGAAGATAAGAAGACAAAGTATATCCGCAAGGAGCGTTACAGTGGCTCAGGCAGCAGAACCTTCTATGTAGGCAAGGATATGACTCAGGAAGATATCAAGGCTAAGTTTGAGGATGGTGTTCTTAAGCTCACAGTTCCAAAGATTGAGAAGAAACCGGAGGAGCCAAAGTCAAAGTATATAACAATTGAATAAATATACGATAGATGATTACTTTCATTTGTATATAAAAGTCCGGCACAGGAACCTCCCTCCTGTGCCGATTTTTTTGTGGACTTTTACGTGGGGACGGAGGTACCTGCCCCCTCCGTCCCCGCGGGGATTGTTGATTGACAACCTTAACTCACAGATTATAATGGGAATAAGCATAATTACAAATAAGACAAGGAGATGTATGACATGAGATACAAGGCAGCGATATTTGATATGGATGGAACAATACTCAATACTCTGGAGGACCTGACAGACAGTACAAACTATGCACTTGCTCATCATGGATTCCCTGAGAGAACTATAGATGAGGTTAGAAGATTTGTTGGGAATGGCATACGAAAGCTCATTGAGAGAGCTGTGCCGGCGGGAACTGATGTGGCAACGATAGATAAGGTGTTTGATACATTTGCTTCTTATTATAAGGAGCACAGTGCCATCAAGACCAGACCATATGACGGAATACATGATGCCATCGCAAAGCTCAGGGCAGCAGGTGTGAAGACTGCGGTTGTGTCCAACAAGGCGGATTTCGCAGTCCAGGATCTGTGTGTTGACTATTTCCCGGGAATGTTTGATTTCGCACTTGGTGAGAAGTCTGGCATAGCAAAGAAG
>URJU01000245.1 GCA_900548315.1 uncultured Coprococcus sp.
GATTACTACGCGTCTCGTGGGCTCGGAGATGTGTATAAGAGACAGCAATATAAGAGTGTTATTGTATTCTAAATATGATTTGAATCGGGAATATACATATAGTGTAATATGCATAGAGGGATATGAATATAAGATATACATAAAGAGGGGAGACGAAAGAATATGAAAACTACCAGATCAAGATCAACTATAATTGCAGGGGTAATCATACTTATTCTTACGATTCTAATGTTCAATATGGCACATGTCAGTGCGGCAGATTCATCCAAGCAGCCAACTACATATACAACTAAAGATGGAATGTGGCAGTATCAGGTAGTTGACTCAACGGCCAAGACTGTTCGTTTGGTCAAGTTCCTTTCAAACAAAAAATCTGATTATAAAAGCACATTTTTGATCCCATCGACAATAGTGTCAAAGAAGGGTGTGAAATACACAGTATCAGAAATAACAGGTTCACGTAAGAGGGACAAAGAATCGGAAGATTATGACTATTCTCCTATGTTTGACACTGACAAAAAAGAGATAATCAAAGATAAAGATGGAGAAGTGCAGGAAAATTATTTTACGGAGAATATAGATAAAATAATCATACCTTCGAGTGTTACCAAAATTGGTATGGGAACTTTTTGTTCAATGTATATATCAGAAGTATCATTTGGTTCCGGTTCACGGTGTAAGGTTGTTGGTGAGTATGCATTTGGGGATAATCCACTAACAAATGTGGCACTGCCTGCTGGACTGACTACTATCGGGGATTGGGCATTTTCAGGTGTCATATTGACAAAGATAACGTTGCCTGCCGGACTGACCTCTATTGGAGATTTCGCATTTTCAAATGGTTCTTTGACAGACGTTACAATACCTGCAAATGTGACGAAAATAGGAGATAATGCATTTTGTGAAAACAGCGAGCTGAAAACAGTAAAGTTTGCTGATGGGTGTAAGTGTACATCCATAGGGGATTACGCATTTAGCGAGACACTAATCACAAAGTTAGATATACCAGGAAAGGTTACAAAGATAGGAGAGGGGGCTTTTTCGGGATGTTTAGAACTTACAAGCCTCACTATGCCGGCTAGCGTTAGATCACTGGGAGAGGGATTTATAGATGGGTGTAATAAACTCAAGTCGTTTAAGATCCCTGTTGGGGTAAAAAAACTAAACCTTAATATTTTCTCTGATTGTTCAAAGACTACGATAAGCTTTGCGTCTGGTTCACAGTGTACAAGTATATGTGCCGAGGTAAATTATTTGGATGAAAATGATAAAGTGGCGACAGATAGATATGCGCAGTATAATGTGAAGTTAGGTAATTTTGTGATCCCGGATTCCGTGAAGACCATAGAAGCATATGCTTTTTCAGGCTCAGATATAACCTCCCTGACATTTGGAAAAAACCCCAGCTGTACGAAGATAGAGGGTAATGCATTTGACAGTTGTACGAAACTGTCATCGGTGAAACTTCCTGCAAGTCTATCATCGATAGGGGAATATGCATTTTATGGATGTTCCAAACTTACTTCTGTCGTGATCGATCCGGCTGCAAAGATAAAAGTGTTGCCAAATAATTTATTTTGGGAGTGTACCAGCTTAAAATCGTTTACTGTGCCGGCCGGGGTGACCAAAATAGAAACTGAATGTTTTTCAAGATGCAAGGCATTGGCATCTGTAACATTTGAAAAAAATTCTAAATGTTCAGTCATTGAAAATTATGCATTTGCCGGATGCAAGTCACTTGGAAGTATAAAACTTCCGGCTGCGGTGACGGAACTGTGGTCAGGTGTGTTTATGAATTGTCCGAAACTTGCACTTATTGATATTGCAGCGGACGATATAACTGTATATAGTGATACGTTTGCAACAAATGCCTACTGTGCAGACGAGGGCGCATATTGGCCCGATTGGGAAGACTTGGGCGAATTTAGTGGAGAGATATATGTCAATAGCTCAGATTTGAAGGGTAAGATATTAGAAGATTGTAAAATTTGGAGCGATGACCTGGACGATTATAAGGATGGCATTGTTCCATCAGATGGACTGATCGTAAGAAAATACACGGTAGAGTTGCTGGCAAGAGGATCATCAGGTTTAACTACAGTGACATCAAAGATGGTAGGGTATAATGATGACTTCAAGATATCAGATTTTTCGCCGAAGGCTCCGGATGGATATGAGTATTCGTGGATAATGCCTGGCAAGTCGGGTGAATATGGCGTGGAAAATATTCACATAGGCAGCAATGTCAGTGTCTCCAGACTTACCAAGGATGGAAAGATATCGCTGCTTGGCCTGCTAAAGGAACATGTTTATTCGATCAGCTATGATGCAAACGGCGGAAATGGCAAGATGAGTGCCCAGGAGGATGTCAAATATTTTTCTGATATAGTACTTAGAAAGAATGTTATGTCAAGGCGAGGCTACGTGTTCAGCGGATGGAATACGAAGGCGGACGGTACGGGAAAGAGTTATTCCGATGGTGAAACGGTAAGTTCCGTGACAAATGAAGACGAAGTGACTTTGTATGCTCAGTGGAAGAAGATAGAGACGATAACATATTACCTGCCAACATCCATAAAGAATGGCAAGTTTGTATGTAGTGGTTACGGAGTAAGGGTATACAGCGGTGACGTTAAAAAGGTGCTGTCGTATAAAGATGCGGCAGAAAAGAAGAATGCCAGTGGTCAGGAGAAGGTTTCTGACGAACTTACATATACATATGTAGATGGTGATGATCAGGAACAGATCTTGACGAAAAAGTGGGAAGATATTGCAGTATTTACAGGATGGAGGTCAGCAGCCCAGACTGATGACATAGTGTCGTTTAGATTCCCGGGAACGGCAGCCGGCAGTGATCGCAACGGCGGTTCTGATATGACTGTAACTGCTGTCTCTTATACACATCTCCGAGCC
>URJU01000246.1 GCA_900548315.1 uncultured Coprococcus sp.
CTTTTAGTCAATATGTTTAAACTTTTATTTCAATTTTGTATATTTTCACACTCTCTGATTCACCGGGCGCACAAAAAACAGACCACACACATTTCCTATGTACGGCCTGTACCCATCTGTCATATTATCATTTTGTACACTTGACTCCTACAAAGCGTTGCCGCACTGGCAGTGAAACTTTTTTCTGGAAGTCTTTTCACTGCGTTTCTTGCCATTTAGCCAAACCTCAGCCTTATACGCATACACTGATATGTTCACATAAACAGTTCCTAAAGTCTCATACATATTAAACTTTGACACACTCGCCTTACTCGCAGCTATCTCCGCTGTGTCAATACCAATCTCAGTGCCGACAACCAGAAAAGACCGGCAGGAATACTTTTTGTTCCCACCGATCTTCGTAACTTCGTATACACAT
This sequence comes from uncultured Coprococcus sp., assembly GCA_900548315.1. Taxonomy (GTDB): domain Bacteria; phylum Bacillota; class Clostridia; order Lachnospirales; family Lachnospiraceae; genus Coprococcus. The sequence goes on from URJU01000246.1 coordinate 419, forward strand.
GATTGAATTGTATCTGCTGACTACTCTGTGGTCTCGCTCTCTGTAGTCTCACTGTCAGCATCTGTCGCCGTTGCAGTCTTCTCTACCGCCCTTTTCATAAGGAAATCAAGAACGTTCTCCTCTGTAGCATAAAATATGAGATCATCCTCTGAATAGTACTTATCTACATCAGCATCGCTCTCTAATTTATTGTCCTCCATAACCTTTGCCCTGTAAGCCTTTACGTCATCAGCATCAGCTACAAGATCGTTGTCAAGTGCTATACATGATACCACTATCTTCTCTTTCATGACACTCTCAACTGCTGTGTGGAGCTTTTCAAGGAATGCGGCCTCATCACTGCAGCCATAGAAATATGCCATGTATGTTGTGAAATCTATTCCATAGTTCTCTGCGTTCTGCTTTGCATTGTTCACTGTAGTCTGGATGTATGTCTTTATCTCATCCTCTGGATACTTTTCAAATGTAACCTTCTCCTCAACAGCCTTGAGCACCGAGGCCTTATCCTCATCATCTGCATCTTTGTTCTTGTCAGCCTGAAGATCCTCTCTGAGATGCTTTGTATATGCATCTGTAGTAGTATACTCACCATCTGTTGCTTTCTTTACAAGGGCGTCTGTATACTCCGGAACTGTTTTGACCGAGATGTAGTTTACGGTAACCTTATAAGTTGCAGTCAGTCCTGCCACTGTGGTATCTGAGTAATCGTCTGGATATGTTACAGTGATCTCCTTCACGTCACCAGCCTTGCTGCCTATGAGCTGATCATCACTGCCGTCACCCAATGTATTGTTGCCAATAGTAAGAGAATAATCTGTCTTACTGTCTTTCTCCGTTCCCGATATCGTCTCAACATAATCAACGTTAACTTTATCGCCATCTTTTATGGCACTTGTCTTATCTTCACTTGTCTCAGAGTTATCGTTGCAGAAACTATCTATAGAACTCTGAACATCGTCATCTGTAACCTCTCGAGATGCAGGAACATACTCAATATCTGTATACGCTGCCTTGTCAACCACTGCACATTTTGAATATTTCTTAAACTGACTTGAACTGCTGCTGCACCCGGAGAGCAGACCAGCACACATAACAGCGGTCATTCCAGCTGCAATTATCTTCTTAACTCTCATAATCCTATTCTTTTACCCCTTTGTCTTTTTATTATTTATTATTCTGCCTCTGTTGTGGCCGCCTCTGTTGTGACCGCCGCAGTCGTAGCGTCAACTGCCTTTGCATTCTTGTAAAGTACATCGTTCATGACCTTGTATGCAAGGGCATTGTACTTGATCTCAACATCTGTCAGGTTGCTTCTGACGCTCTCCTCATCCACATTGTTCTTCTGTGCATAATCAGCAAGATAATCGTCTGCCTCCTGGTCTGTGACAGTGATTCCCTCAGCCTTTGCGACTGCACACATCACCATCTTTTCTTTCTGTGAATCCTCACATACTGCGTAGATGTACTGTGAAAATGCATCAGCATCATCATATCCATAATAATAGTAGATATATGTGTCATAATCCATTCCGTAGCTCTCTGCCTGTGTTTTTATCGATGTCTCAATCTTGTCAGCATTTGCCTGTACTTCCTCTGTCGACAGATTTTCAATCTTGCTGTCGTTGATAAGCTTTACCATGATGTCGTTCTGAGCACTTGCAAGAGCTGCATTCTCCTTGTCAGTCTTGAGCTGCTGACGTACAGACTCCTCATACTCCTTTGTGGTCTTGTAGTCTGTGTTGTCGGCAACCAGCTGATCGTTGTATGTTGCTGGCTTGTCTATCTTTATATAGTTCAATGTTGTCTTGAACTCAGCTTCTTTTCCATTGAGGTTGTCCCTTCCATAATTCTCTGGAAACGTTGCTTTTACCACAAATGTATCTCCAGCCTTATGTCCTACTACCTGATCCTCAAATCCATCTATAAATGAACCCGAACCGAGCACAAGGTCATATCCGCTGCCGTTGGTGTTTCCTCCGTCAAACTCCTCACCATCCACAGTGCCTACAAAGTCTATGTTGACTGTATCGCCATTCTTTGCCTCGCTTGTGGTATCCTTGTCATATGTTGCAAGACCGTCTACAAATTCATCGACCTTCTGCTGAACTTCCTCATCCGTAACTTCAACATCAGCCTTCTCGTACTCAATACCTATGTAATCTCCAAGCTCAACATCCTTGGCATACTTCTCTACATACTCATCTATGGTCTCTCCACTTTTTGCATCGGATGCCGTAGCTTCACTCTGAGTATCGCTCTTCTTATCATTATCCTTGTTCTTCTCCCCGCATCCAGTCATCAGTGCCATAGACAATGCCAGCGCAAGAACGACCGCACAACCTTTTTTGAACTTTCTCATTGTTATTACCTCTTTTATAATGTATTTGTAGAAAACCCACCTTGAATGATAATCTTCAACGAATAAACTTATATCATATTTTATTGTAAAAATAAAGCAAATTACCATAATTCATACAATTCTCACAAAT
>URJU01000247.1 GCA_900548315.1 uncultured Coprococcus sp.
ATGTGTATAAGAGACAGGCAGACAGCAGTTCATCCCTGTAAAACCATGGATAGCCTCCGAATATCTCATCTGCGCATTCGCCGGTTAATACTACTTTATATTCATTTGCCACAAGAGAGCAGAAGTAGAGAAGGGAAGAATCCACATCCGCCATCGTCGGCATATCCCTGGATTCTACGGATGTGTAGAGATAATCTGCAAGGTCACTATAATTGCAAGTCAGATATGTGTGGTCTGAATCTATGTGTGAGACCATCATGTCGACATATGGACGATCCTGCTCCGGCTGGAATGCATTTGACTTGAAATATTTGGAATTATCTTTGAAATCAAATGAGAAAGTGTGCAGCTTTTTCCCCTGCTCCCTGAGTTTTGCGGCGCATACGCTGCTGACTATTGACGAGTCGATCCCGCCTGAGAGAAAAGTACAAATAGGTACATCTGATACGATCTGCTTTTCTATACTATCCTTAACGAGATATCGAACTTTTTCCACCGTGTCTTCATAGCTGTCCGTGTGTGGTGTGCTTGTGATACGGTAGTATGTGAAGTCGCTCATTCCATATGCTGAGAACTTCATAAAATGTCCCGGTCTCACTTCATCTATGTTCTTGAACACACCACAGCCGGGAGTTTTGGACGGACCAATTCCAAACACTTCACACAGTCCATTTGCATCTATGACAGGTCGTATGCCCGGATAGCATAGTATCCCTTTTATCTCCGATGCAAATACAAGAGTCCTGTCGTCTGTCACCGAGTAATACAGTGGTTTGACGCCGAAGTGGTCTCTGTACAGATATATTGTCTGGATATGCTCATCATATATTGCAAATGCAAATATACCGTTCAATCTATGTACAAAGTCCGGGCCATAATGCAGAAAACAGTTGAGTATGACCTCTGTATCCGATGTTGTGTCAAATGTATATCCAAGGGCGAGCAGCTCCGATTTCAGCTCCTTTGTGTTGTAGATCTCACCGTTGTACACTATGTATACAGCATTTTCTCCGATTGCCTTTTTCATGGGCTGTTCGCCTCTTGCCACGTCACGTATGGACAGTCTGGTGTGGGCAAGCCCACAGTGGGATGACAGCACTGTATTCTGTGCATCCGGACCTCTGTGAGCAAGCGCATTATTCATGTCGTTCAATATGTATGAGTATCGTTCATGTTCGGTATTGAAATCCCTGCTAGAGTTATAGAATCCTGCGATGGAACACATATATTTACCTCTTTTTGTGGTATCTATATATTATATTGGGGAGTTGATTTTATAGAACTTTTAGATGATTATAGGTTGTAGAATAATTAAATAGCAGATATAATATTGTATATGATTTTATATGAACGCCTATTTATGCGCTTGGAGAGAGGTTAATAATGTTAAAAGCAATAAGAAATGGAGGCGCGAATTTATGACATTGCGGAACATCCTGAGATGGACGAGGATGATCTTGCTGAACATATAGCATATTGGCTTGATCTGGACTGATAATTTGAAGATATATGTATGTAAAGTGAAGTGCATGAATCAAATGGTTCATGCACTTTATTTTGTTATATCACACCACAGGTGTAATGCAGAATAAAGCATGCGTTGATATAATTGAATACACTGTCATGTCATGATTATTGCAACAATAGAGCTTGGAGTTTATAGAAATACATATCCTTAAGAAACAATACAGAAAGAGGAAATCTACCGTGAAAAATACAATAATACAGACTAATAGAAAATACCTTCCGGGATTGTTAAATATTGCGGTTCCGATCATGCTTAGCAATCTGATATCTCAGCTACAGATGCTTATAGACAGAATATTCTTAGGACACGTAAACAGCATGTACATGAGCGCACTTGGCAATGTGACTTCACCGATGTGGACCACCATGTCGTTCTGTTTCTCCATCGTGACAGGAGCGTCTATACTGATAAGTCAGAGCGTTGGCGCAGGAGATACCAAGCACATAGAAGAGTATTCAGGTGCCATGGTGAAATACAATAATATCATACCGATACTGTTATTTTTCTTCTGGACATTCTGCGCTGAATTTGTATTCAGACTCATGGGTGTGTCAGACGGCCTGATGCCGATGTGTCTTGATTATTCCAGGTATTATGCGCCCGTATTTTTGATAACAGGACTGGGCGGTGCATTCAGCGTCATACTCCAAACATCAAACTATACCAAACCACTTGTTGTATATGGAATATTAAGATCTGGTGTAAATATACTCCTTGACTGGGTTATGATATTTGGAAGATTTGGGTTTCCAGCCATGGGGATAAAGGGTGCAGCCATAGCGACGACAATAGCGGAGTACTCTGGACTTATATTTGCAGTGATATTCGTGGTATCAAGCAAGAAACTTAACACTAAACCATCTATGAAATGGGTAGTAAAGGCACATATAAAGCCGTATCTTTTGTCGGCAAAGCTGGGAGTGAACACAGCTCTTGAGGATTTTGCATGGAATCTTGGCAATCTGCTGCTTATAAGGATTCTCAACGCCATAAATGAGATGGCTGCCGGAATTTATTCCATCATATTCAGTGTTGAAGTCCTTGCGGTCGTCATCATTGGGGCGATAGGAAACAGTACAATGACACTAACGGGTGAGGCAAAAGGAAACAATGATCTGGGTAAATACAAGGGTGTATGTGTCTGTGCGTATGGCTTGTGTATAGTAGTTGGAATAATCACACTCGGTGTCTGTCTTGCGTTTCCACAGCAGATCATATCACTTTTCACCAACGACAAGAGTATAATTGCATCGTGTGGGATATATCTGATCTTTATCAGTATCAATCTGTTCGCCAAATCAGCAAATATAGTGGTTGGCAATGCGATCAGGGGCAGCGGCAACACGAT
>URJU01000248.1 GCA_900548315.1 uncultured Coprococcus sp.
CGTCTCGTGGGCTCGGAGATGTGTATAAGAGACAGCCGTGACGCACGTCAGCTCGGAATTCCAAAGATGCTTTTGCTCGGATTCCAGCACATGTTCGCCATGTTTGGCGCAACAATTCTAGTTCCACTTCTCGTAAACGGAAAAGGTTATTTTGAAGGACATGGACTTTCCGTTCAGGTAACTCTTGTATGTGCAGGTCTTGGAACACTCTTCTTCCACTTATGTACGAAACTCAAGGTACCCGCATTTCTCGGTTCATCATTCGCTTTTCTCGGAGGTTTCTCAACAGTGGCAAATCTTGATACTGGAGTTTACAAAGATATGCCAATGGGCGAAAAGCTTTCCTACGCCTGCGGCGGTATCGTGGTTGCCGGCCTTCTTTATCTGATCCTGGCTCTCATCGTCAAACTTGTTGGTGTTAAGCATGTCATGCGATTCCTTCCACCTGTGGTTACCGGACCTATCATCATATGTATCGGCCTGAGCCTTGCACCGTCAGCCATATCAAACGCATCAAACAACTGGCTGCTTGCATTTATCGCACTGGCTGTCGTAATCGTGTTCAACATATGGGGCAAAGGAATGTTCAAGATCATCCCTATCCTCATGGGCGTGCTCATCTCATACGGTGTTGCACTTATCCTTCACCTCTGTGGTGTGACTAATCCTGGCGGAACAGCTATTTTGGACTTTTCGGCAGTTTCCGATGCAAAGTTTCTCGGACTGCCACCTTTCCAGATCTGCAAGTTTGACATAACAGCCATTCTTGTAATGGCTCCTATCGCCATAGCATCCATGATGGAGCACATCGGTGACATCTGTGCTATATCAGCAACAGTTGACCAGAATTTCCTAGAGGATCCGGGACTTCACAGAACGCTTATCGGTGACGGTCTTGCAACCTCACTGTCAGCCCTCTTCGGCGGTCCTGCAAACACAACCTACGGAGAGAACACAGGAGTTCTCGAGCTCAGCCGTGTACACGATCCAAGGGTCATCAGACTTGCTGCTTTATTTGCAGTCATCCTCGGATTCATACCTAAGGTTTCAGCGATTATCAGTTCCATGCCTCTTGCCATCATAGGCGGCATAAGTTTCATCCTCTACGGAATGATCTCTGCCATCGGTGTAAGAAATGTGGTCGAGAACCACGTTGACTTCACAAAGTCAAGAAACCTGATCATCGCAGCCGTTATCATGGTGTGCGGTCTCGGATTCACAAACGGTCTCACATTTACAATCGGCGGAACAACCATCACCCTCACAGGTCTTGCCCTTGCAGCTATATTTGGTATTCTTCTGAATGCAATTCTACCTGGCAACGACTATACATTTGGCGAGAACACCAAGGGCGACGTAAGCCGCGGACTTGGAATGAATCCACAGAATTCTGATATAGAATCATAATCACAACATTCGCGGTTGTTTCCGATCTGTGTGGTTTTTATAACACGCAGATCGCTCCGCATTACATTATCTGTATTATTTAGGAGGTTACACAATATGACAGATTACACAGTAATGACACACCCACTTATTCAGCACAAGATATCAAAGCTCAGAGATAAGAACACCGGAACCGCTGAGTTCCGTGCACTCGTTGAAGAGATTGCAATGCTTATGGGATATGAGGCTTTAAAGGATCTTCCTACTGAGGAAGTATGCATTGAGACTCCTATCGAGGAGTGCATGACACCGGTCATCGCAGGAAGAAACCTTGCGATAGTTCCTATTCTCCGCGCAGGTCTCGGAATGGTCAGCGGACTTCAGGCCCTTGTTCCTACAGCCAAGATCGGACACATCGGACTGTACAGAGATGAGGAGACACATGAGCCTCATGAATACTACTGCAAGCTCCCTGATCCTATCGATGAGAGACTCATCGTTGTTACAGACCCTATGCTGGCAACAGGCGGATCAGCAGTTGCAGCCGTGGACTTCATCAAGCAGCACGGCGGCAAGAACATCAAGTTCATGTCCATCATCGCTGCACCGCAGGGCATTGAGAGACTTCTCAAGGCTCATCCGGACATCCAGCTCTACGTTGGACATGTTGACCGCGAGCTGAATGAGAACGCATACATCTGCCCGGGACTTGGCGATGCCGGCGACAGAATATTTGGCACGAAGTAAAAGAACATGCATTTATGCATATCGTTTTCATCCCCAAGGTACTGACAATGTTAAGTCAGTGCCTTTTCTTTATATTTATCAGCCGACATCATTCCTAATAAGATGTTCATATTACTTCGACTTCAACGCTGAAAAACTCATATTCCTTAACACTTAGACTTTCTGACACCGAATACATTATATTTCTTTATCGTTATTTCATTTAGACATACTGTACTTACAAAATATTCCTCTGACCAGAAACGTCGATTTTTCTTTAAAATATCCCATAACGCTCGACGCACTCATTGGGGGGCGGTATACTCACTAACATATGAATGTCCTCTCTATTATTTTCACACCCTTATATGAACATAACTGCGTAAGTATATCTCTTATATCTGTTTTCAGTTGATCATAAATTATTTTTCGTCTATACTTTTACGTAAATACACGTGGTATTTACATACCCATTTTGTATGGGCAAGATCTTTTGATTTATTTGTATAACTTACTGACACCACCCGCATAGCAGGTGGTTTATTGTTTCATACGCTGTTTATTTGTATTTTAATGTTTTCTAAACCATGCGTGTTCACCAAGCTAAAGTCCATAAAAAAAGCGCACCAGATAATCTGTTACGCTTTTATTTCTAATAATACTTTTATAAAACATTACGACATTATACTTTTTTTCTTAAATTTCCCTATCTAAACC
>URJU01000249.1 GCA_900548315.1 uncultured Coprococcus sp.
GAGCCTTATCGTCGGCAGCGTCAGATGTGTATAAGAGACAGGCATAAGCTCATATAACGTGTATCCCTTGACATTTTCTGCCTTTATACTGCCATCATCGTTATAGTAAGTTCTGACATAATCTTCTACTGTATATTTTTTTCCATTATCGCCCTTTGTATATACGTGACAATCATATGAATTCTCCATGTCTACAATAATCGCCTGTATTTCATCATACCTCATCTCGGACGCCTGCTCCTTTTTCAGACCAGTGAGTCCATTCACGACAAAGCAATCAGCAACAGTTGTATAATCTGCTATAACAATACTTCCACCTGTTTTACCTGCATATACATACACTTCCGCATTCCCACTTATCCTGAAGTAAGACTTTGTTCCCTCCGGCTGCAATAATACTGCAGACGACATCTTCTGCTGCTCATTGACATATAATTTGCCATCACCAATGATTTCAACTGAACCGCCATAAAAATCTCCCCAGGCACTCAACATACCTATATGGCTTGTTCCTACCAATTTTATCTTGAAGTTGTCTCCCATCATATTTGTGGTGAGACGATAATCCGGCATATTACAATTGGTGAGTGTCAGCGTATTTGTTTTTTTGTCATATACTGCACCTTTTGCACTTGTCGCTATTCCTTCCTGTGGAGTTCTGAAACTATACACATATATAATGTCATCTTTCTCCGAATTGTAGAACTGAACATATGCAAAGCTCCTCTCCTCATCTTCACACGGTCCATTGTTCGCAGCCATCGCCACAACGCCGCCCGCTGTCAGAATTAAAATAAACGACAGCAAAAATGTTAGTCTTCTGAAATGTTTCATAGTCATTCCCCTTTCTATGATAGTTTGATAGGATAGTTTGATAGTTCTCGTATACAGATGAAATGCATCTTCCACCCATCTGTTTCATATCATAGATTATAGTCATTTGCTGCCGTTTTCGTAACGTTACATATGTCTCATATTCAATTTTGGACAGTTTTATCTCATTTTTTTAATCAATAATGTCATTTTAATTTTCCTGACACGGCTGGTCATCCAACACTTTCCCGTCTATAGTGTCATTCCTCGTGCCAACTGTAATAATACTGTATCAGACCTACCCTTGACTTAGTCCCTGTCTTTTCATTCATGGATGATATATGCCTGTATAATGATGCCCTGGATATATATAGTTCATCCGCTATCTTCTGTATACTTTCGTCAGATATAAGGAGTTTTTGCAAAACCTCCCGTTCACGGCCAGTGAGACCGTGCATGTCTGCAAATCGTTCAAAGTCCACCTCAGTTCTTTCACTTAAACTCTTCGATGATCTCATCACTTTTTCCTCATCATATTGTCTATATTGTTTCTTTTGAAGGCTCTCAAGCACAAACACTGCTATACTTATGAAAACCAGTAACAGTATAACTGTGACGCTCATCGCCATGATCCCCGGCGTTTTAACGATCACATATGATATAACTCCCACAATACCTGCACCAATATTATTTATCGTCCTGCCTGCTCCCGCCCAAAATGACTGCCATTTCATGGTGTAGGAGACATTTATAAATCCTGTGGTGAAATAAACAACAAAAAATCCTGCTGCTAGATAAAATACAATGAGTCCTATGAGGAATGCTCCCCCAAATTCTATGACCAGCATTGCAATTACAGACAGCACTGTTACACAATACATCATCTGGTTCATAAATCTCTGATCCTTTATATCAAACAGCAATCCCGCTGCTATACCGCTGATCGCCAGGAAAAGTCTTGGCCACTGACCTATATCCGCATCGCCCTCTGCATGTACAAGTGTCACAATATTGTCAAGTTCTGAAAATATGAAAGTCATGAGCAATATTACGATCACGAGCGCAAATGCTATAGACTTGCTGCTGGCACTCTGCTCCGCATCCTCTATCTTCTCTGGTACGTACGCTGTATCACTATATACCATAAATATTGTCATTATTACCATAACAGCCAATATGAACACCACAAGCCGTATCGCCATGCTTCCTATGACATTATAATTGATATACTGTAAAAACAGCCCTGCAGCATATGATATGCCGACCGTCACAGTAAGATGCTTTCTATCCGTATATGCACCAGCCACAGCATGATATGTACAACCTCCCGTCATACCCCAGATAATGAAAAACACTATGCCATACAACAATATTATGCTTTCATCTCCGAACATTATCCCTGCAAGCGCAAATATCCCCACAAAATTCGAGGCTATAAGCACTTTTTTTACGATATTGTCACCTGCCTTTTTCTGGATCAGGGCATACATGAATACCCCCACTACGCTTGCAAGCAATATCACGCTCTGATAAAGAAGGACTTTCCTTGCATCCACCACTTCCGCAGCACGATTGTCATAGAAAAACTCTGTCCCCAGAAATACGAAACTGAACATGGCAAGTAAAACTATGCTCCTTATGTGTGTACTATCCAGACTTTTCTCTTTTGCAGTATTTCCTGTTATCTCATTTGACATATGATCTGCATCTCCCATTTGTTATATATCTAAAATAATATAGCGCAGGATTTTTGTCAAAATATAAAAGACCGGTCATACCTAAGCATGTCCGGTCTTTTTTTCATTAATCATCATTATTTTATAATTACATCTGGTTAGTATTTCTTTGTGCCTTTTTCAGATACACGATCAGTCTCACCGCAGCTGTCAGTGCTATGACTATCCACGTGAATATATTCGTATACCAGATTCCCCAGAATCCCATATCCAAAGCATACATGAGGATCAGTGCAAACAC
>URJU01000250.1 GCA_900548315.1 uncultured Coprococcus sp.
GCGTCTCGTGGGCTCGGAGATGTGTATAAGAGACAGTGTATGTAGAGAGGTCTTGCCCCTGAATCACCATTTGCAACAAGTCTGTTGGGAAGTCTTTTTTTATTCTTCTCGATAAGGGAGTTGGACACAGCCAGTATCTCCGGTGTTGACCTGTAGTTGACATCCAAAAATACAGTTTTCGTGTCCTCATGTTCTGCATCAAAATTCAGGATGTATTCTATCTTTGCACCGCGCCATGTATATATGGTCTGATCCGGATCGCCCACTATGAACAGGTTCCTGTGATATCCGCTGAGTATTTCTGCCAGCTCGTATTGATTGCCGCTCACATCCTGAAACTCGTCAACCATGACATACATCATTCGCTCCTGCCATTTGACGCGCTTTGACTCATCGGTTTGGAGTATATGGAGTGCTATGGTTATCAGATCGTCATAGTCGAGGCCATACACCTTTTTCTGCTCGTAGAGATAGCCCAGGAACACCTTATCCTCCACCGCAGTCGCGCTCTCATAGTCTGCAAGCAGCCTCTCGTTGCCCAGCTCCTCCAGGTATGGTATATGATCCATGTGTGTCTTCCTGGCTGCTATGTGATCACGCGCCATGTCAAATGTATATGTGCGCGACTGTATGTGTGCATTCTCATAGACAATCTTAAGGATCTCCTCTGTGTCCTCTCCATCCATCACAACAAAGTTCTGAGGAAAATTGATGGCATGTATATCCTCCCTGAGAAGTTTCACACAGAAACCATGGAAAGTGCATATATACCCGGTGTCACTGTCACCGATCATCTGCCTTATCCTTTTGCTCATCTCTCTCGCCGCTTTATTTGTAAATGTCACACACAGTATATTTGAGGTGGATATTCCAAGTTCATTCACAAGATAAACGTATCTGTATGTCAGAGCCTTGGTCTTGCCGGTACCTGCTCCTGCTATGATCCTCACATATCCCTCAGTCGTCGTCACCGCCTCAAGCTGTCTTTCGTTGAGCGCAGCTAAGTAATCATCATTGCTGTTTTCATTAAAGCTATTCATATCCGCAACTTCATCCCTTTGAATTTTATCGTTACCTTTGTATTTCATATAATCTCCTGCATCCGTAATCCGGTCACAACAAACATATGTTCAGTATATCAGATACACTATCCCTCGTCAAACCTTCTCTCTTTCCACATAAAAACAGGACAGACGACATCTGTGAAGATGTCCCTGCCCTGTACTTTACTTATGTTCTTGCGCTTATTTGATCGTTTAATATTTTATATATACCGCCTTAGATGGCGTTGCCACTGTCTTTGCCTTGATTGCTTTCACATAAGCTGTGTATTTCTTTTTAGGTATCTTGAATGTTACATTTGATGCAACACCCTTGAACGCATTCTTGCAGACCTTACTGAGCTTTGTGGTCTTTATGACAACTGTCTTAAGCTTTTTACATGACTCAAATGCTGACTCACCGATAGTCTTCACTCCTGCGCCTATAGTAACCGCTGTAAGTGATGTACACTTCTTGTATGCACCCTTGCCAATGGTTGTAACCCTTGATCCAAGAGTAACCGAAGTAAACTTCTCGCATCCATAGAATGCATACTGACCTATCGCCTTGACATTTGCTCCAAGTGCCACGTTGCCAAGTTTCTTACAACCACAGAACGCATACTGTCCTATCGTCTTGACACCGTTTCCTATCGGCATCCTTGTGAGAGAAATACAATCCCTGAATGCATTGTCACCGATAACCGTAAGATTTTTACCTCCTGAAACTTTGGTGATATACTTGTATCCCATAAAAGCCTTTGGTCCGATGGCTGTCACGTTGAATTTTACTCCATCTATACTTACTGTATCACTCAGTACTACCGTTAAGTATTTGCGATCTGTCTTGGCCTTCGTAGTTCCTATCAGTGCAACTGTGCCCTTTCCATTTGTAGCGGCATTTGTCACCTTGTACTTGTACACGACGTTTGTCTTGCCCTGTTTTATAGCAAAAACACTATTCTTGGCAATGCTGATCTTAAATGTCTTTGTGATCGTACCTCTGTAGTTTCCTTTACCTGTTATTACAACCTTTGCTGTTCCGCGTTTCTTGTTGTTGTAATATTTTACAGTGTAATCCGTACCGTTCCTGAGAGTTGTCTTATTTCTTGTCAGCTTGAGATTTTTCAGAGTAACTGCTTTTCCCGTATAGTTCTGATCAGTAACTCCACTGACAATTATCTTGTATGCAGTATTGGATATATCTCTTCCAAGTGCCGGTATTTTCTCTGTCTTTATATATTCGCACTTTGTACACTTATAGACCTTGATTCCACTTGCTGTATCAGTAGGGGATTTATTTATTTCTCCCTTGTCAAATGTATGTTCTTCCTTATCCTTGACATCACCGCAGGTACACTCATACCAGTGAGACGTTGCATCATTCTTATAGACGCTGCCATATTCGTGTACATGCTCCTTATAGATTTCTACCTTTACAGTGAACACAACTCCTCTGTGTGCCCTGTTCCATCCTGTCACACCAGTCCAGTCGTAGTTTTTGGTGTCAGCAGGCTTGAAACACAGACTGTACATTCCACCATCAACAACTTGTGTACTTCTGTCTGTATACCAAGTATATATTCCGTCATCTCTGTCCGGAAGTTCTATGTCTGCCAGAGTACCATTCTCCTTCACTGTGAGTTTATCTATTGCCTGAGTGAACTTTGCTGCAGCAGGCTTTACTTCAACCTGTCTCTTATACACATCTCCGAGCCAACGAGACGAGTAGTA
>URJU01000251.1 GCA_900548315.1 uncultured Coprococcus sp.
GCCTTATCGTCGGCAGCGTCAGATGTGTATAAGAGACAGGTAGATTATATGAGTATGCCGCACAGTTAGGTATAAGTGTGTCAACAGACACCACCAAAACTGGCGAGTTTGATTAAGGAGGTATTAACCATGTACGCAATTATAGCAACAGGCGGTAAGCAGTACAAGGTAGCTGAAGGAGACGTGATCAAGGTTGAGAAGCTCGCAGCAGAGGCTGGAAGCGAAGTAACATTTGATGATGTTATCTTAGTAAGCACTGATTCAGACGTTAAGTGTGGAGATGCAGTTGCTAATGCATCTGTAACAGCATCAGTAGTTGGTGAAGGTAAGTCTAAAAAAGTTATTGTTTACAAGTACAAGAGAAAGACTGGCTATCACAAGAAGAATGGTCACAGACAGTCATATACTAAGGTTGAGATCAAGAAGATCAACGCTTAATTATTGATTGTATCGATTATAAGACATGATTGATGTAGTTATTTATCAGAACAGCAATTCGGATTATGTAGGATTTAAGACGAATGGACATGCCGGTTATGATGATCCGGGACATGATATCGTATGCAGTGCAGTGTCTGCCATTGCGATAACCATTTTGAACTCTATTGAAGAACTTTCAGATGTGAATTTCACATTAGATTGCGATCAAGAGAGTGGCAATATGAATTTCATGTTTAAGGAGTCACCTGATATCAAAGCACAGACTCTGATACAGGCATTTGTCATCGGTATATCAGGAATTGAAGAATCCTATGGCGATTATATTTGTATGACCTTTAAGGAGGTGTAATTGACATGATGAAGATGGAACTTCAGTTTTTCGCTCATAAGAAAGGTGTAGGTTCTACAAAGAACGGCAGAGACTCAGAGTCCAAGAGACTTGGTGCTAAGAGAGCTGACGGTCAGTTTGTAAAGGCTGGTAACATTCTTTACAGACAGCGTGGAACAAAGATTCACCCAGGTCTTAACGTTGGTATCGGCGGAGATGACACACTGTTCGCTACAGCTGATGGTATCGTTAGATTTGAGAGAAAGGGTAGAGACAAGAAGCAGGTTTCTATCTATCCAGTAGTTAACGAGTAATATTGGATATATATAAGTAATACTATCAAGAGACTGGAGTAATTTTTATTATTCCAGTCTTTTTTTACAGACAAAAGTGCAGATATAGGGTATACTATGAAATAGTGTACAGATGTATCTGTAGAACTTGACACAGACAATTAAGACATTAAATTAAGATATTGAATTAAGACACGGAATATTCGGTAGAGAATATCTGACACAGAAAGGCGGTATTGTATGTTTGCCGATAGAGCCAGAATATATGTGAGATCAGGTAAGGGCGGTGACGGACACGTTTCATTTCGAAGAGAAAAATACGTGCCAAACGGCGGCCCTGACGGCGGAGATGGGGGCAATGGCGGAGACGTCATATTTGTTGTCGACGAGGGAATGAATACGCTCACTAATTATAGACACGTAACCAAATACAGAGCCGGAGACGGAGAAGAAGGTGGTAAGAAGAACTGCCACGGCAGCAACGGTGCTGATATAGTACTTAAGGTTCCGCCTGGAACTGTTGTAAAGGATTCAGAAACAGGGAAGGTCATACTTGATATGGCATATAAGAAAGAACCTGTAGTATTTTTAAAGGGCGGACACGGTGGCCGTGGAAACAGAACGTACGTTACTTCCACCATGCAGGCTCCAAAGTATGCCCAGCCAGGACAGCCTGCCAAGGAACTGATCGTTGACCTGGAGCTTAAGTGCATTGCGGATGTAGGTCTTGTGGGATATCCAAGTGTTGGAAAGTCCACATTCCTTGCCAGAGTGACAAATGCCCGTCCAAAGATAGCGGCATATCACTTTACGACGCTTGTTCCAAATCTTGGAGTTGTGGATCTCGGTGACAAGAATGGATTTGTTATCGCAGATATCCCAGGAATCATAGAGGGCGCATCGGAGGGAACAGGTCTTGGTCTGCAGTTTCTCAGACATATAGAGAGAACAAAGGTTATAATCCATATCGTTGATGCAGCCTCAGTTGACGGCAGAGATCCTATAAACGACATACATGTCATCAATGAGGAGCTCAAGAAATACAACAAAGACATAGAGAACAGACCACAGGTCATAGCAGCAAATAAAGTCGATCTGCTCGATGATATTGGCTATGAGACAGTTATAGAGATGCTGAAGGAGGAATTTCCTGAGGATCAGGGATATAAGATATTCCCTATATCTGCAGTGTCAGGAAAGGGCATAAATGAACTCCTGTGGTATGTCAACGATCTTGTCAAGGCATCGCCGCGAGAGATTATTGAATTTGAGCCTGAGATAGACCTGTCCATGCAGGATGATCCAGAGCTTCCATTTGAGGTCAGGAAGTCGGACGAGGAGGAAGGCGTATACATCGTTGAGGGTCCTCGTATTGAGAAGATGCTCGGTTACACCAACCTTGAATCTGAAAAGGGATTTGACTTCTTCCAAAAGTTTCTCAGGGACAACGGAATTCTTACACAGCTTGAGGAACTTGGCTGTGTTGACGGAGATACAGTCAGAATGTATTTCCTTGAATTTGACTATTACAAGTAAAATAAGAAAAGGAGATGGCTGCTTTAGTGGCAGTCAGATATGATAAATGAACAGCAAACAGAGAGCATATTTAAAGGGGCTGGCACAGACTACACAGCCTATACTCAACATAGGAAAGTCATCACTCACACCTGAATTTACA
>URJU01000252.1 GCA_900548315.1 uncultured Coprococcus sp.
GCCTTATCGTCGGCAGCGTCAGATGTGTATAAGAGACAGGGACAGACATCTTGATGAGGAAATGAACAGACTAACAACGGTAAAGAGGATTGCAAACTCCACAATATTGGTGGCCATTGCACTCGTTGTAGCTGGGCTGATATGGCTGTACAGCGGTGCTCTTGACAAGGTGTATAACTATGAACAAACGTCCAAATTAAATGAACAAAGTAAGTATTATTATCTTGATTTCTTTGAGCCGAGGCTTTTGAATGATGAAGAATATGATGTGAGTGCCATTGATAAATACTACATTGAAAATAATAAAAAGCAGGACGAATCGACCGAGTTTATGAAGAAAGTCCATAAATATAATTTAAGTCACAAGGGAATGAACAGTTTATAGCAATATTCTAATATTACAAAACGGAGGGTGAAGTGATGCCAGATCAGAAAAGGAAGATCCTGATAATAGATGGACATAGTATACTTAACAGGGCGTTTTACGGTCTCCCAGATCTTACAAACTACGAGGGACTTCATACTAATGCGGTACTTGGTTTCTTGAATATTGTCTTCAAGATAATAGATGAGGAGCAGCCCACAAACATGTGTGTGGCTTTTGATGTGAAACAGCCTACATTCAGACATTTGATGTATAAAGAATACAAGGGTACAAGAAAACCTATGCCTGATGAACTCAGAGAGCAGGTTCCGCTCATAAAGGATGTTCTCGCCTCAATGAATATAACAATCATAGAGAAGGGCGGATATGAGGCGGATGATATAATAGGGACACTCTCGAGAATTGCAGATAGGGAAGGCTACAGCGTTGTCATAGTATCTGGAGACAGAGATCTTCTTCAGCTTGCCACCGATAATATCCTAATAAGAATACCAAAGACTAAGGCTGGCGGTACCACTGTTGAGAATTACTATGCAGATGATGTGCAGAAATTATATGGGGTGACACCAGTACAGTTTATAGATATGAAGGGACTTATGGGTGATGTTTCAGATAATATACCGGGTGTTCCGGGGATAGGAGAGAAAACTGCAGGTAAGATCATCCAGGAATGGAAATCCATAGACAATGCCATAGCACATATCGACGAGATAAAACCACCTAAGGCAAAGAAGAATCTGGGAGAATTTGCAGAACAGGCAAGAATGTCCAGAGACCTTGCTGCGATAAAACTTGATTGCAATCTTGATTTCAACTTGGAAGATACTTTTATCTCAGATGTTTTCAATGATAATTCTTACAATATAATGAAACGCCTTGAATTTAAGAGCCTTTTGAAAAGATTTGATTCAAAACCTGAGACCAAAGAGCTTAAGCCGGAAATAACGGTCGTATATACTGAGGATGAACTTTGTAGGATAAAGGAAGAGATGATATCCTTTGGGAAAATTGGAATATATATGATCATACATGACCATATCCAATATGGCTACGCCATATCTGGAAATGACCAAAAGGTATACGTGATAAATACAATATCCGGAATATCATCTGATGTTGCTGCGCAGATGTTCCAGGATATAAAAAATTCAGGGACAGTTATATGCATGTGCGATCTAAAAAACAGTCTGGATGATATAGAGTTAAGCGAGAGTGATGTAAATGTACTAGATGCAGGGCTTGCAGCGTATCTGCTTAACCCGCTGGAAAATTCATATAATTACGATGACATATCTAAGGAATATCTGGGAATCATCCTTCAGTCTGAAAAAGAACTGATCGGCAAAGAAGAACTTAATATGTTCACATTTATAAGTGATAATTTCCTTGAACTGTTTGCTTACAAGGCGGTTGTTCCACTTCTTGCAATGGATACACTTATTGATAAGCTAAAAAATTCAGGCATGTATGACCTTTATATGAACGTGGAACTGCCGACGGTTTACACTCTCCACGATATGGAAAAGAGGGGTGTAAGGGTTGACAGGACAGCACTTGAGGAATATAGCAAAAAGCTGGAATCACGCATACAGGAATTACATGACTCCATTATAGAGTATGCCGGCAAAGATTTTAATATCAATTCTCCTAAGCAGCTTGGACCGGTTCTATTTGAAGATATGGCACTTCCGGGCGGTAAGAAGACTAAAACCGGGTATTCCACCAGTGCGGATGTTCTTGAAAAAATAAAGAATGTTCACCCTATTGTAAATGATATTCTCGAATACAGACAGCTAACCAAACTGAATTCAACCTACGCAATTGGACTGGGAAGTTTTATAGCCGATGATGGACGGATACACGGAACATTTAATCAGACGATAACTGCAACTGGAAGGATAAGCTCCACAGAGCCGAATCTCCAGAATATACCTATGCGTATGGAACTCGGAAGGCTCATAAGAAAAGCGTTTATACCTAAGGATGGATATGTGTTTGTAGATGCTGACTATTCACAGGTTGAACTGAGAGTACTTGCTCATTTGTCGGATGACAAGGTTATGAAAAATGCATTCCAGAACAATATAGATATTCACTCTACAACAGCATCAGAGGTGTTCGGTGTACCTATAGATGAAGTTACACCTCTGCAAAGAAGACACGCTAAGGCCTGTCTCTTATACACATCTCCGAGCCCACGAGACGCGTAGTAATCTCGT
>URJU01000253.1 GCA_900548315.1 uncultured Coprococcus sp.
GAGCCTTATCGTCGGCAGCGTCAGATGTGTATAAGAGACAGTATTCATATATGCCTGTCCTGCTCTCGAATGCCCATTCACAACAGGGTCTCCTTTGTTTGTGGATATAACAATATCCTCATCATCTGCAATTACCCCCAACAGATCCACAGCCAAAATATCAACAACATCATCCGCTGACATCATATTTCCTCTTTTTACCATATCGTATCTTATGCGGTTGATTATTAGGTGTTGTCTCTCTATACCATACGCCTCAAGAAGACCAATTATCCTGTCGGCATCTCTTATGGCTGACACCTCGGGAGTTGTTACAATGATCGCCCTGTCGGCAGCGGCGATGGCATTTCTGAATCCTTGCTCTATTCCAGCTGGGCAGTCAATGATTATGTAATCATATTCCTGTCTGATCTCATCAACAAGTTTTATGATCTGTTCTGGAGTCACAGCTGTCTTATCCCTTGTCTGCGCACAGGGTAAAAGAAACAGATTATTGTAATTTCTGTCTTTAATAAGCGCCTGTTTGAAACGGCAGTTTCCCTCTATTACATCAATGAGATTATATACGATTCTGTTTTCAAGTCCCAGAACAACATCGAGATTTCTAAGACCTATATCAGTATCAATCATAACCACTCTGTTTCCAAGTGATGCAAGACCTGTTCCAATATTTGCTGATGTGGTTGTCTTTCCGACACCACCTTTTCCTGATGTAACGACTATAACTTCACACATAATAAAATCCTCCTGAAAATACTATCATATGTACGTTATACTTATTGAAGTTCCATCATTCGCTGCCACAACAGACGACTTCGGATAATTGATAATATCCGGATTTTCCGATCTGCCCCTGCCAATTTGCAAAAACCTGGGTTCCATATGCATTGCAAGTATATAACTATTTCCTATGCTGCACTTTCCGGCTATCGCAGTACCATACAAATCTCCAATCACTATTATGTTTTTGCCAGAGATTACCTTTGCATCCCTTGCAACATTGCCTATTATTATGATGTTTCCCTTGATCTCAAGCGTCTGTTTTCTTCCTATATTGCCTATAAAAATATATGGAATATTCTTATCTGTAACCCCGCATTTTTTATGACAA
This sequence comes from uncultured Coprococcus sp., assembly GCA_900548315.1. Lineage (GTDB taxonomy): Bacteria > Bacillota > Clostridia > Lachnospirales > Lachnospiraceae > Coprococcus. The sequence continues at coordinate 1,112 of URJU01000253.1, forward strand.
ATGCTATCCTGCGGATCATATACGTTTTTTAATATATCGCCGCATGACGGCTCAGTATATTTTGCTGTAGTAACATTCTCAAATTCCTGTCCCAATCGGAATGATACATTGCTCATATCCAGATTGTTTAAGAAATTGATTATCTTGTACAATTCAGTTTCTGATGGTCTGTTTCCTCTAAATGAAACAGAAACCGTCCCTTTCTTTTCAAATGCATATGCATTTACACTAAAACGATGGTACAACTCTGTGCAGATTTCATCCGTTGACATATGAGCCGGTACATATACAGCAATGCCGGTTTTATCTGCTTTGATAGATAATCTTGTGAATTTTTCCTCCATATCATCCGCTCCTGTCAAAGTAACTTTCTTACACACAGGTTCTGTGATATATCTTTTGCAGATTAGTCTGAGATCTGGTTGTTTCCTGTTATTCCTACAGTATTCAGCTTGTCAGGATCGTACATGTAAGCGTACACCATTCCAGCAAGCTCCTCCGCGTTTCCGGATGTACAACCGTGAGGAATTACACAAGTAACACTCACCTCGGGATTTTCATACGGAGCAAATGAAACAAACAGGGCGTGGTCTGGTCTAGTCAAATCCTCCTCAGCAGTTCCTGTTTTTCCTGCAACCGCCACATCTATCTGATTGATGAGGGCATATGAGCTTGTGTGTTCACTTACCATAAGTCTCATACCTTGCTTTATCACGGACCACTGACTGTCAGTCAGATCTATTGTATTTTCAGGAATATTGTCACTTTGGTATACTGTTCTTCCCTCCACGTTTTTTATCTCATTTATAAGAGTAAGATCATAACATTTTCCTTCATTTGCAATGGCCGTAACATACTTTGAAAGCTGCACAGGTGTATAGTTATTGGTACCTTGTCCTATAGATGAACGAACCGCATCTGAATCTGAAATGTGAGGTTCCATCTCCTCTATCTCCACACCTGATTTCTTGCTTAAACCAAAAAGTGTTGCATATTTCTGAAGTTTATCTATACCCTGAGCATCCTGATAAACTCCATTGGTGTCAGTGGCAAGTCTGTAACCAACCTCATAAAAGAATCCATTACATGAAACCTCTATTGCCTCTGCAAGTCCAAGTGCGCCATGTCCGCCAGGCAGCCAGCATCTTGGTGAAGGAGATATCTTGGTGAATGTTCCATAATCGGTTATAACTGAACCTACATCTATTGCCCCCTCTTTAAGACCAGCTGCTGACACAAGCATTTTGTATGTTGATCCCGGTGCAGTTCTCTGCATCGTTGCACGATTATACATTGGAGTAGTTTTATCCGATGTTATCTTGTCATAATAATCTGCATCTATGACATTTGTCAGCTTGTTGTTGTCATAACTAGGATAAATTGCCATGGCTTTGACCTTTCCCGTCTCTGTATCTGTGACCACAATGGAACCTGAACACGGATCTAGGGCAAGCCTGTCTCTTATACACATCTGACGCTGCCGACGATAAGG
>URJU01000254.1 GCA_900548315.1 uncultured Coprococcus sp.
GAGCCTTATCGTCGGCAGCGTCAGATGTGTATAAGAGACAGAGCCGGATCTGCAGGGAAGAATAGATACCCTCAAGGTTCATTCAAGAAATGTAAAGATGGACGAGAGCGTAGATTTCAGAGAACTGGCTCTAGCCACTGCGGGGGCTGTCGGAGCAGATCTTGCCAACATAATAAACGAGGCTGCACTGACTGCGGTTCGCTCAGGAAAAACGATGGTTTCCCAGGCTGATCTGATAGGCGCGGTGGAACTGGTATTTGCAGGAAAGGAAAAGAAGGGGAAACTTCTCGGCGAGGAGGAGAAGAAAGTTGTAGCTTACCATGAGGTGGGACATGCACTTCTCGTTGCACTGCAAAAGCATACAGAACCTGTGCAGAGGATAACTATAGTTCCGAGAACGATGGGATCACTTGGCTATGTATGGCAGGTTCCGGAGGAAGAAAAATACATGGAGACCAAAGCTGAGCTTGAGGCGAACATCATAACCACTCTTGGCGGCCGTGCTGCTGAGGAGTTAAAATTTGACTCAGTTACAACTGGGGCGGCAAATGATATAGAGCAGGCAACAAAGACAGTCAGGGCGATGATAACGATGTACGGAATGTCAGACAGATTTGGTCTTATGCAGCTTGAGTCGGTACAGGGGAAATACCTCGACAGAAATTCTGTACTCCAGTGTTCTGATGAGACCGCGGCACAGGTGGATGAGGAGATAAGAGATGTGCTGAAGGATTCATATAAAAGGGCAAAGACTCTGCTGGCAGATCATATGGCTGCGTTGGACGAGATAGCCGGATTCCTGATAGAGAAGGAGTCAATAACTGGAAAAGAATTCATGGATATATTTAACCGTGTTGAGAATGCTGATGGTGATGTGACAGATAACGGCATAGAGACAACTCAGATATAACATATAAAAAGCTCTTTGATCTGGAGATTATCAGATCAAGGAGCATTTTTTGTAAACGGGCAAATGTGTGTTTACTGATCAGACTGCAATTCGTCGAGGGTCTTGCCATAGGCTGGTAAAAACTCACAGACAAAATCGTTTACTTCCGGATACTTCTCCGCCATTGAGGATACAGATGACATTATAGTGCTCATGGCGCTGGAGAACTCAGTGTTGCCGGAACCTGTCTCTTCCATACACTTTATGAGTGCTGAAAGCTTGTCCGCAGCCTTTACAAGTTTCCAAATATATATATCGTTCTCGTCTTGTTCATTTTTGAAAAAGATCGGCGTATAGGCATCCTTCAGATCATCCGGGAGTTTGTCGAGAAGGGTATGGCAGGCGATATCCTCCACATCTTTGAAAGCGTTTTTGATGTCGCTGTTGTAATATTTTACTGGGGTGGGCATGTCCCCTGTGATGATTTCTGATGCATCATGGTACAGCCCTATGAGAGCAGCCCTCTCGGCATTTAATGATCTGCCGTAACGCACGTTGCCTATGGTTGCGAGAGCGTGTGCGATCATGCTGACCTCAAGGCAGTGTTCACATAGATTTTCCTCACGGCTGTTTCTCATGAGCGCCCATCTGTCAATGTATTTCATTCTTGAAATAAGTGCAAAAAAATTGTATTCCATAAAATAAACACCTCACATTTGATAAAATTGATATGGACTGTAGGACAGCATATGATACTAGCTGTCCTTTTTTTCGGATACGTTATCTCTTGCATGGAAGAAATCATAGACCGCCGCTGCTGCGGATCTGGTCATACCAGTTGGAATCTCAAGATCAGCTATGGCAGCTTTTTTTATGTTGTCTATATTTTTGAAATATGCCAGAAGTGCCTTCCTTCTGGCTGGACCAATGCCTTCAATGTCGTCCAGCACGGAGTGTATCTGTGACTTGCTACGGAGACTTCTGTGGTACTCAATGGCAAATCTGTGTGCCTCGTCCTGGAGTCTTGTGATCATGTTGAAAGCCTGTGTTCCGGCAGGAAATTCTATCTCTTTGTTGTTGTAGTACAGTCCTCTTGTACGGTGATGATCGTCTTTGACCATGCCGCATACAGGAATGTTTAGTCCGAGATTTTGCAGAACTTCCAGTGCGATGTTCACCTGACCTCTGCCTCCATCCATCATGAGGATATCTGGATATATGTTGAACTTTTCGTCGGTAAATCTCCTTGTGAGGACTTCCTTCATGCTGGCGTAGTCATCTGGACCTTCAATGGTACGGAGCTTAAACTTTCGATAGTCATTTTTCTTGGCGCGGCCATTTTCAAATACTACCATCGATGCCACAGAGTGGTAGCCGCTTATATGAGATATATCGAAAGCCTCAAGCCTTCTGGCGGACGGCACTCCGATCAGCTGAGCAAGTTCTTTTGCAGCACCTTCGGTTCTTTCCTGTTCACGTTTCAGCTTATCGGCATCCTGGTTCATTACAAGAAAAGCGTTGTCTTTGGCAAGCCTTAACAATTTTTGCTTGTCTCCCTTTTGCGGTATAACTATGTGTACCTGACTTCCTCTTCTTGCGCTCAGGTATTCCTCTATCAGGGTGGAGTCGTCTATAGGCTGTTCTATTACTGTCTCTTATACACATCTCCGAGCCCAC
>URJU01000255.1 GCA_900548315.1 uncultured Coprococcus sp.
TCGTCGGCAGCGTCAGATGTGTATAAGAGACAGAATGAGAACAGCGCTGTATCATACATACTCTCCAGTTTTTCTGCAGCAAATTCAGCATTGCTCTCCTCATCTATCCGGTCATCCATGAACAGATCCATGATCTTCTTCTGTCTGAATGATGCAAGCTCATCATCCCATCTGGCATCGAAATCATATCCCGATCTTCTGTAATTTGCAAAATACGGGAACCATTTCTTTGAGATAAATCCCGCCTTATTGTGGAAAAATTTGCCATATGCAATATCGCCTCTTCTGGCTATGATCTCACGCCATACCCAAGGATCCCTCTGTGCATCCTCACTCCACCAGTACTTCTCCGTGGTTCGCTCCTCCACCGAAAATCCAGGTATCTCATTCCGGAAAAGAGGCAGGAATCCCACCTCTTCTATATACCTGGTAAGCTCGTCCACCGTATGCAGGCACTCCGGATCATCCTCCGAAACTCCATACATGATCCATGCTCCATCTTTTGATTCCATAAACTCTCCTAAATTATTCGCCCCTCAAGGTGATCCATCTCATGGAGCACTATCTGGGCTATATATCCGTTGAACTTCATACGCTTTTTTGCAAATGATGCATCCTGAAACTCTACCTCTATGTCTCTATACCTTGTCACCTTTCTCGTGCCGTCCAGAGACAGACATCCCTCCTCTGTCTCGTAAGCCCCCGACTTTGACAGAAGAACCGGATTCAGCATGACAACATTGGCAAATCCCATGCTGACGATGATTATCCTCTTCTTATATCCGATCATGTTGCCCGCCATGCCGACGCACCTCGCCTGATTTGCCGCTAATGTGTCCTGCATATCTGCTATGATCCCCGCATCCATAGGTGTCATCGGAGATGACTTCTGGCTGAGAAACATCTGATCTCTCACTATCTGTTTTACCATGGTCTATTACCTTTCCTTATCTACTCACCATTCTTCGCATACAGGAATATTTTTGACTTGAGAAGCCTCTTCGGTGTTGCCGAGATCTCGCATATCTCCTCATATATACGGTTGCACACGATAAAATACGCTGCCATCGCCGTCAGCACATTCTTCTGATTTGCCCGCTGGAAATTATACATTCCAGTCTTCTCGTTCCTGTCACTTCTGGCATGTTTTACCAGATTATAGTCATTCCACCAATCTGCGATCCGGTCACCCACAAACGCACTGAACGGTTTCAGCTCAATATCCTCAAAAGTATCTATCGTCCTCACCGCATCCAACCGGATATCCGGGAATTTTCTAAGCACAGGAGTAAGCCTGTCATGTATACTGTACTTCTTCCTGTAATCATCCTCCTCGACTATCTTGCAATATATCTCTATCAGAGAGTCTATATTGCTGCAGATATTCAAGAACATATTTATGTATCTGCTTGAAAATGTCGAGAAGTTGCTCTTGTGGATATCCACATACTCAGAACTGATCCGGACATCCTTCTCAATGATCTGGTATTGTTTCCAGAAAATATTCAGGAACTCCTTCTCAGTTATGACAACTCTGGTCTTCTTCACCAGAACATTTACCCACAAATGTCCCTGACCTGTCCTGTCAGTTCTCACATCCTGACTCGTCCATACATCCTCAAGAACCGCGCCTGAAACCGAATACACCATATCACAAACCTTTGTCTCGGTATAATTGGCAAATGTTCTTCCATCATCCCGCGTCTGCTCACCTTTTCCATACTTCCACGAAGCATAAAATACACCATCAATCTTAAGTGCTTTCATAACCTTCGCAAAGGTCTTGATCATATCACCCTTGTCAACATGGAGCATCGAGGCACATGCCCACACCGCATCAAATTCATTTTCGTAATTCATGTCCTCAATTCGCATATGTACAGCCGCTTTTCCCGTCTGCTCCTGAGTTTTCCTGCACATCGCCTCAGACGCGTCCAGAGACACAACCTTATATCCCTTGTCCAGAAAATATTTGCTGTCACGACCACTGCCGCAGCCAAGATCAAGGATCCTGCAGCCCGGCTTGAGATTTTCCTCAAAGTGCTGGTATATGTCCGACATGTCAGCATTTCTGGTGATCTCTGAATATCTGTCAGCATATGTATTGTAATATTCTATCGTTGAAATTGATTTTTTCTTATCCATTAAAATCTGACCTCTTTCGGTTCATGTGTGGTGAGGGTTCGAATCCCTCATCACCTTCATATGTATCTACAAATTATTTGCCTTTCGCAGCAGTTTCTCAAAAGACTCCGCAAATCTCTGGTCATCCTCTTCTGTCCTCTTCCTCGGCCCTTTGATATGATTCCTGCTCGATGCCCTTCTCGCTTTCTTGTTCAGATGCCTCTCCATAAGCATCTGATCGATATTCTCATTTGTATACCATTTGCCCGATTGATGTATAGCAAATGCTCCTTTCCCAAGTGCCATCGCAGCCACGCCATAATCCTGAGTTACAACTATGTCGCCCCTGTGACAAATGCTTATCAGCTTGTAATCCACGGCATCCGCCCCGGCCCTGTCTCTTATACACATCTCCGAGCCCACGAG
>URJU01000256.1 GCA_900548315.1 uncultured Coprococcus sp.
GTCTCGTGGGCTCGGAGATGTGTATAAGAGACAGTCTATAGGCTGTTCTATTATAATCTCCTTTGGCAGATATGGTGTGGATGCATAGTACTGTTTCAGGAAAGATTCCATGATAGTACTGTATTTTTCTGCATTCACTCCGCTCATGTGGTAGTGTTCACGCCCAATCAGCTTGCCGGAGCGTACAAAGAAAATGGAGATTACGCACTCGTTTCCAAGATCTGTAGCCATGGCGATGACGTCTCTGTCGTCGGAGCTTGTGTCACCCACGCGTTGAGTAGTTTCGATATGTTTTATGCTTTTTATGAGATCCCTGATCTCTCCGGCCTGTTCAAATTCCATCTCGGCAGCCAGATCCCTCATCTGCTTTTCCAGATCACGCACGACATGTCCATGGTTGCCATTTAGGAAACTTATCGCCTGCTGTATATTTTCGTTGTAATCTTCCTTTGAAATATATCCCTGACATGGTGCATCACACTGTTTTATCTGGTGATACAGACAAGGGCGTTCAAGCCCTATATCTTTGGGCAGATTTCTGCTGCAGCTCCTTATGTGATATAGTTTCTTCAGAAGTTCTATGATATCTTTGACAGCCTTTGAGTTGGTGTATGGACCGAAGTATTTGGAATGGTCACGTTTCATCTGATGGCTGTACAGTATCCTGGGATAATCCTCCTCGACGGTGATACGGATGTATGGGTATCCCTTGTCGTCCGTTAGCATGGTGTTGTAATGTGGTCTGTGTTCCTTTATGAGGTTGCATTCGAGAACCAGAGCCTCAAGTTCTGATCCGCATACGATATATTCAAACCATGCTATATGTGATACCATTTTCTGGATCTTTGGGGATTTTTTGTATCCGGTTTGGAAGTACTGGTGTACCCTGTTGTACAGATCTATGGCTTTTCCTACATATATTATATGATCACCAGCATCGTGCATCAGATACACGCCCGGTACATGGGGGAGTTTTTTTAGTTCTTCTTCAAAATCAAACATATCATTCACCTCAAAAAATATAGATAAGTATATCACCGGGAGCAGGTATATGTCATCTGTAAAATGTACGCTAAAATAGCCGCGTATTCTTGACAATAGTGTTCGCTGATAAGTATAATTAATAAGATTAAGGCTGAGAACAAATGGAGCAGCAATAAAATGGCAAGACAATAAAATGAAAGGAAAAGATGTCAGATACAGACATCGGTTGGGGTGTATATGGTATATAGTGTTACAGTCACACAGCTGATAGAAAAGATGGATCTGAAGAACCATACGCCGGAGATAGACACCGACAAGATCCTGATCCAGGATCCGGGTATGAACAGACCTGCGGTACAGTTCGGCGGATTCTTTGAGCATTTTGATGCCGGAAGGATACAGATATGCGGAAACGTAGAGCATGCGTATGTTGCGGCTATGCATACGGAGGAGGAGAACAAGAAGATCATGGACGAGTTCTTTTCATACAAGCCGCCATGCCTCATATTCTGCCGTGGCCTTGAGCCGTATCCGTTCATAATCGAGATGGCAAAGAAACATGGAGTTCCGGTTCTCACATCCGATGCGGTCACGTCAGCATTTGTACATGAGGTGGATAGATGGCTGCATGTGGAACTTGCGCCAAGAATCTCGGTACATGCGGTTCTTGTTGATGTATATGGCGAGGGTGTGCTGATAATGGGAGAGAGCGGTATCGGTAAATCTGAGGCAGCTCTTGAACTTTTAAAGAGAGGACACAGACTTGTTGCGGACGATGTGGTTGAGATCAAAAAGGTCAGTGACGCTACACTTGTTGGACGTGCTCCGGATATAACCAGACATTTCATCGAGCTTAGAGGTATCGGAATAATAGATGTAAAGTCCCTGTTCGGTGTAGAGTGTGTAAAGATAGATCAGAATATCGATCTTGTCATCAATTTAGAGGAGTGGAGCAAGGATACAGAGTACGACAGACTCGGACTTGAGGACAACTACATGGAGTTCCTGGGCAACAAGGTGGTGTCACATAACATTCCTATCAGACCGGGACGTAATATAGCGATCATAGTTGAGTCGGCAGCGGTCAATCACAGGCAGAAGAAGATGGGTTACAATGCTGCACAGGAACTTTATAACAGAGTTACACAGAATATCATGAAGGGCAACGGCGGTGGCTCAGACAAATAAGTGTATGCGGATAAAATAGACAGAAGTGGAAGGAGAAAAACAATGTCAAAGTATGTATTTGGAGTGGATGTCGGAGGAACTACAGTAAAGATGGGACTTTTTACAGTTGAGGGAGAACTTCTCGACAAATGGGAGATCAAGACTCGCACAGAGGATGGCGGCAAGAATGTCATCCCGGATATTGCAGACTCCATAAAGGCTAAGATCGCTGACAAGAAACTTTCAAATGAAGATATAGAAGGCGTGGGAATCGGAGTTCCTGGTCCGGTGAAGGAGGATGGAACAGTTTTAAAATGCGTAAATCTTGGCTGGGGAATACTGAATGTGCATGATGAACTCAAGGCACTC
>URJU01000257.1 GCA_900548315.1 uncultured Coprococcus sp.
CAACAACAGGAAGAATGCCATTGACGAGATACGGACAGAAATTGCGGCAAATGATAAAAAGATAAAGACGGCTGAGAAAAAACGTGACAGTGCAAAAAAGAAGTTTGATGCCGCTGAGGAAAAGGTACTAAGCCGTGGAGACAAGGCAACTGCGAAGATGAAGGAGAATCTTGATGCTGCTGAGACGGCGCTTGCTGATGCGGAGAGAGAACTTTCCGGTGTGCTTTTTGATGCGGAAAACATCAGGCACAGAGCGGCAGAGCTTGGTATTGATGATATGGACAGAAGGAAGGGAGGCAGCACAGATGGAGAGTAAGATGTCGTGGACAAGACAGCAGGCGCATGTGATCGATACCAGAAAAGGCAACCTTCTGGTTGCGGCGGCTGCCGGCTCAGGAAAGACGGCGGTGCTTGTGGAGCGCATAATAGAGATGGTCATGGGGGTGGATTCCAAGGGCAATAAACTTCCGGATCAGGAACGCGTAAATGTGGACGAACTGCTGGTCGTGACATTTACCAATGCAGCTGCAGCCCAGATGAAGGAAAAGATAGGTGCCGCCCTGCAAAAGAAGATCGATGAATACATGGCAAATGGGATATATGACGAGCATCTTATAAAGCAGATGACGCTCATAAACCACGCTGAGATATGTACAATAGATAGTTTCTGTCTTCATATAGTTAAAGAATTTTTTGCGAAGGTTCAGTTGGATTCTGCATTTGACATAGCGGACAAGACGGAGATGGAGATCATCAAAAAAGATGTTATGGACAAGGTCATGGAGAGCTGCTATGAGAACGAGGATCTGGTGCCGGGATTTATAAAACTCATCAGGACATTTGCTGTAAAGGAGAGAGATACTGAAGTTCCGAAACTTGTAGAGCATCTGGTGCAAGTGATATCCAGTTATCCTGATAGGCATGGATGGATAAGCGATGCGCGAAAAGCACTTGAGATATCAGTTGATAGTGGTGCAGGATTTGAGGATAAAAGCAGGGCGGTTATGAGTCTTCCCGTTGTGAAATTGTTTGCTGAGCGTGCAAAAAACACAGTGCGCATGGCATACAAAATGGCGCTCGAATGTCAGGAGTATGCAACCGAGGAATACGGTCTTGAAAAATATGGGGATAGGATCGACAGGGATGTGGAGATGCTCACCCATATGGAGCGGATATGTGATTCCGATGAGGAATATGGAGTAAATCTGTTTGAACTCAAGAGATTATATATGGATTCGCTTAGACCGAAGAATGAAAAGACAGTGGAGGATGAGTCCGGAAGAAAGATATACTATGCATTTGACAAGCTTGTTGCAGTGAGAGGTGATGCAGATCAGGAGAAAAGACTGTTTGTAAAGAACCGAAGGGATGTGTACAAAGAAATCATAACAGATCTTATGGCGGTGATCACAGATGTGGATGAAGTGCTTTTGCAGGTCAAGCTTACAGCTCCGATACTCGGTACTCTCCTTGATCTCACAGAGCTTTATATGGACGAGCTGCTGAAAGTGAAGATGGACAAAAATATATTCGAGTTCCATGACATTGAGGAGTTCGCATACAGGATATTGTGTGATGGCATCAAGGACGGAAGATTGATTCCGTCAAAGTCTGGAATGGAGGTTTCACGCAGATACAGAGAGATATTCATTGACGAGTATCAGGACAGCAATTTTATTCAGGAGTATATTCTTGGAAGTGTGGCAGGACACGGAGAAGATATCAACAATATATTCATGGTTGGAGATGTGAAACAGAGTATCTACAAGTTCAGGATGGCAAGACCGGATCTGTTCATAGGAAAATATGACACTTATACCAGACTGGGGGATGAGGATGACGCATCCGCTGAGACGGTGGGAAATTGTATAGTTCTTGCGAGAAATTTCAGAAGTGAGATCAATGTGCTTAAGACAGTTAACGCTCTTTTTTCCCAGCTTATGAGGAAAGAGATAGGTGACATAGAGTATGATGCGGCAGCCAGACTCAATTCAAAGTACGCAGTTGAGGATATGGATGGCAGCATGAGTGAACCGGAGGAAGTGTATCAGGGACCAAAGGCAGAATTTGTCATGATAGATGGCGATACGATCTCAGCCGATATGGATGAGGATTACAGCTGCACGCAGATAGAGGCGGGATATATTGCCGGTAAGATAAAGGAGCTTGTGGGCGGATCGGAACCGATGTATATACGGACTGAGGATGGAGCGTCCACCAGAAAAGTTGAGTACAGAGACATAGTGATACTTTTAAGGAGCGTCTCCGGGTCAGCCACAGTATTTGATCAGGTGTTTGAGGATGCGGGTATTCCTATATATATACAGAGTGAGAGCGGCTATTTTGGAGCCGTAGAGGTAAGCTGTCTGGTCAGCATGCTGTCAGTCATAGACAACAGCTATGTCGATGCGGATCTGGCGGCGGTGCTCAGGTCGCCTATGGTAGGACTCGATGAGGAGGAACTTGCCAGAATAGTAGGCTGTCTCTTATACACATCTGACGCTGCCGACGATAAGG
>URJU01000258.1 GCA_900548315.1 uncultured Coprococcus sp.
CTATTTGATATTATAATAATGTATATGCAATTTACAAGCAATATAAGGAGGTCTGTATGGGAACGGAAAATGTTTTCCAGGAAAATCAGGAGTATCTTATAAAAGCGAGAGAACTGGTGACAGCCATAGATGATATAGAGGATGAGCTGGATCAGGCTAAGACACTGCAGAAGAAAACGGCCAGAAGCTTGTCCCAAGAGGAGAAAGGGCTGTCAGATGAGATAAGTTCTACATTGAAGAACAGAAAAAATGAGATAGAAGATGGATATGATGCCAGACTCACTGAAAACGGAGCCAAGATAAGACAACTCCAGACGAAGAAGGATAAGAAAAAAAGTGAACGCATGGGCAACAGGATAGAGAGTGAGACAGCTGAGCTGAATGAGAATAACAGACAGTTGAAACTAGAAGCAAAAGAGTTGTTCAAGCAGAATCATGTGTCAGCTTTTTGCAATAGTGGATTTTTCTACTGTATGTTTGCACCGAGTGGCGCGTCGGAGATAGCAAAGCTTATTTTACTTATTGTAATGTTCTGCCTTGGTATACCGGCTTTGGTTTCTGCTGCGCTGTCCTACACAGTTTATAAAGAAGGCGTGAATGTTCTGGTGTATGTGGTCATAGGTCTTTCAATTATCATATTTGAGCTTATTGTATACTTTATCATATTCAATATGGCAAAAGTAAGAAATATGGATGTGGTGAGAGAGGGGCGTCAGATTAGAAATAAAGTAAGATTAAATGACAGGCAGATAAGAGCTATAAGAAATTCCATAACAAGGGACAAGGATGAGAGCGTATATAATCTCGGTAAATATGACGAGAGACTTAAAAAGTTCGAAGAAGAGAGAGAGGACATCAGCAATCGTAAGATAGAGGCTATCAAGGTATTTGAGAACGAGACTAAACAGGTTATAGTTGCAGAGATAACTGGTCGCAGACAGCCTAAGATAGACTCTCTTAAGGAAGAACTTAGGACAGAAGAGGAGAATATAAATGCCATGGAGAGTAAGTTGGCTGACATGCGGAGTCATCTCACGGACAGTTACGTTACGTTCCTTGGAAAGGATCTCTGTACAGAAGAAAAACTTACGGATCTTATCGCCATTATGGAGGAAGGCACGGCGAGTACGGTGTCAGGAGCCATAGAGGTATATAAAGGAGAGGATTAGCACATTTATTTTGGATTAAAGTTCAGATTGCGATATGACATCGGCGATGTAGTGAGCCATGTTGTTGACAGTGTATAATCGGGTGCTTTGCAGAAGACTCAGCCCTGGTTTACCAGAGAGATTAACTATCCCGGTAATAGACAGATCGCCTATTGCCGGGAGTTTTTTATTCACCCCGATCCCGGGGAGGAGTGGTGATCTGCTCAGGGTGACCATGCCTACATCTGTTCGGTGTCCAAGTGATGCGTCCACAGCTATAACTATGGGGTTGGGATACTCTGAGTAGATTTTTTTGATTGTTTCACCCAGGTTCAGTGCATGGACAGGATGCTGCAAAGTTCCATATATATTGTAGCTGCAGGATCTTCCGGAAAGCAGGCTGCCAACAAGAGGTCCGAGGGCATCTCCGGTAGCCCTGTCTGTTCCGATGCATAGCACTACGATGTTTCTTGTTTCACGATCCATGATTTTAAGCAGTTTGCTTAGCTTTGATGACATGGTTTCTATGGATGAAGGATTGGTGTGATTAAAATATTCAGTTCTTCGTAACATTCTTTTATGATCAGTTATATTCATATGGTAGACCTGCCTTGATTTTATAATATTAGATTATTTCCAATCCTTGCAAAGTTTACACATCTTTACACGTCAGGATGAATAAAACTGCGTGATGATAAAAGTCATATAAAAAAGAAAAAAGCTTAAAAATAAAAGCCTCTTGTGACAAAATTTCCCTAAAAAAAAGACAGAAGGGATGATATTATACAGACTACCAAATAAAAGTGGGGAGGTTATGTATGATAGAGATCGTGTACGATGAAGAGAGGGAGAAGATGAGAGAGCATGAAAGAAAGAGATATGAACTGCCAAAAAATATCAGGCAGGTCGGCAATGCTCCCGGAAATTACAAAATATATATAGAAGATTATGTTATGACTTATCTTAGAAAAATTGCGGCCCCTGGGAATATGACATGCAGGGGGGCGATACTTCTTGGACATGTGTATCGTCAGGATGGCGAGAAAGTTCTGTTCATAAGCGGAGCTGTTGATGCGCAGAATATGGAATTTGATATATCTATGATAAATTTCAATGACAGTGTGTGGAGCAATCTCTATTCAGAGATAAACAAATATTTTGATGATCTTGTGATAGTAGGCTGGTTTTTGTCTAGAATGGGGTTTTCCACAAATATAAATGAGCAGATGAAAAAAATACATAGGGAAAACTTTCCAGGGGATGATAAGCTATTGTTTCTTATGGATTCTTTGGAATGTGATGAGGCATTTTATTATTATGAAAATGGAAACCTGGTAAGGGAAAAAGGATACTATATATAC
>URJU01000259.1 GCA_900548315.1 uncultured Coprococcus sp.
TTATCGTCGGCAGCGTCAGATGTGTATAAGAGACAGGGAGATCGAGAAGGCTATCATGAATTCAGATCTCGGACTTACACCTAACAATGATGGAAGAAACATCATACTTAACTTCCCTGAACTTACAGAGGATAGAAGAAAGGAACTTGTAAAGGATATCAAGAAAAAGGGTGAGGCAGCAAAGGTTGCAGTGAGAAATATCAGACGTGATGCCAACGATGCTATCAAGAAGATGGAGAAGAACGGTGACATCAGCGAGGATGAACTTGCAGACAATGAGGATAAGATCCAGAAACTCACTGACAAATACGTTGGACAGATAGATAAGGCTGTGGACGCGAAGTCCAAGGAGATCATGACTGTATAGTCAACGAATCGGATTGCATCGGAGAGATTATGAAGAGAGAGATTAACGGAGAAATGCTCAACGTGCCGGAGCATGTTGCGGTGATAATGGATGGGAACGGCAGATGGGCAAAGAAGAGATTCCTTCCAAGAAATTATGGTCATGCTGAGGGCGCAAAAGCTCTTGAGGCGATATGTGAAAATTGTGATAAGATAGGTATAAAGTATCTCACAGTGTATGCGTTTTCGACTGAAAACTGGAAACGATCTGTGGAGGAAGTTACAGGTATAATGAACCTTTTCAGAAAATATCTTGTTGACAGTATAGAGAGATCGAATAATGCGAACATGAAGGTCAATCTCATAGGCAAGAGAGAGGGACTTCCAGAGGACATCGTGCAGAAGATGGATAATCTGGAGAATGCTACTGCGCAAAACACAGGACTCCAGTTCTATATAGCCATAAACTATGGCGGAAGAGATGAGATCGTGAGAGCTGTAAAGAAGATCATTGCGGATGCCGGGGATGGAAAGGTGACAGCGGATGATATAGACGAGAAACTATTTGCCGATTACCTTGATACAAGAGGTGTTCCAGATCCTGATCTGCTCATAAGGACGAGCGGAGAGGAGAGAACCTCCAACTTCCTGCCATGGCAGCTCGCGTATTCAGAATTCTATTTCACGGATACCCTGTGGCCGGATTTTGACATGGATTCATTGGTGGAGGCGGTCAGATATTATAACAAGAGAGAAAGAAGATTCGGGGACGCAAAATAGTTATCAGTAATCCGGAGGAAAATATATAATGAAACAGAGAGTTATTAGTGGAGCAGTTCTGGTGGTGATTCTTGCAGTGACACTCTATTTTGGTGGGATAGTTACATGTGCAGTCATGGGTATTGTGTCACTGATCGGCAACATGGAACTTCTCAGAGTATATGGGGTGAACAGGAAACTTCCTGGAATCGTTTGCTATCTTGCAACGGTTCTGTACTATGTAGTGTTATATCTTCAGCGCACTGATATGATCATTCCTATGATGGTCATTTATCTGTTGGTTATGCTTGCTGTATATGTACTGACATTCCCGACATACACGGATAAGCAGATCATGGCTGCGTTTATGGATTTCTTCTATGTAAGTGTGATGCTTTCATTTGTATACCTGATAAGGAATATGAAATATGGAATGGTTCTGGTTTTGCTCATATTTGTAAGCTCATGGATAAATGACACATGTGCATATTTTGTGGGACGAGCACTCGGAAAGCATAAGATGGCACCTGTGCTCAGCCCCAAAAAGAGCATAGAAGGTCTTGTGGGCGGAATCGTTGGTGCAGGTGTATTTGGAGCAGTGTTTGGAATATTGTTCAATTCATTTGTGGAGAACATGAATTATGCCCCACTGTTGTTCGCTGTTGTCGGAGCTGTAGGAGCTTTGCCGGCAGTTATCGGCGATCTTGCAGCATCTGCTATAAAGAGAAATAACAACATCAAGGACTACGGAAAGCTGATTCCGGGTCACGGAGGAATATTAGACAGATTTGACAGTATAATATTTACAGCACCTATAATTTATTATTTACTTGTGTATCTGCTGTAAATGTTGACAGGATTAATGGGCAGTGCCCAGTGTGTTCACTGGATACTGCCTATTGTTAGTTCGAGAACTCGGGCAAGCCAAAAGGCTAAACAGGAGGAAAGATGAAAAATACAGCGATAATTGGATCAACAGGTTCTATTGGAACGCAGACTCTGGAGATTGCCAGGGCAAATAAAGATCTGAATATAGTGGCACTTGCCGCAGGAAAAAATGTAAAACTACTGGAACAGCAGGCGAGAGAATTCGGTCCAGAGGTTGTTGGAATATGGAGTGATGAGGATGCTGTCACTCTCAGACAGAACCTTTCAGATACAGACGTAAGAGTTGTATCAGGTATGGATGGTCTGATAGAGATAGCAGAGCTTGAATCCTCAGATATACTTGTCACTGGAATCGTTGGAATGATAGGAATAAGACCTACCATAGCAGCGATAAATGCGGGAAAGGATATTGCTCTCGCCAACAAGGAGACACTTGTCACAGCGGGACATATCATTATGCCCCTCGCGAAGGAGAAGGGAGTGTCCATGCTTCCAG
>URJU01000260.1 GCA_900548315.1 uncultured Coprococcus sp.
TAATAAAAGAAAGTTCTCAAACAGAGGATATATAAAATCTATAAAAATAAAGCAGTCCATCATCAAAAAAATGATGGCTGCTTTATTTTTATGGATATTCCATTTGCTGAGGACTTCCGTAAGATTATTTGGCAAGTATTCCGAGAACCTCGTTGCTCCTTGCTATGAACTTGGTCATTGCATCTGCAGACAGTGGACGGTTGGCAAGTACAGCCAGATCATACAGCTGGCAGCAGATTGTTGATGTGTTCTCTCCGTCAGGATTGTCGAGCACATACTTAACCAGTTTGTTATTGCTGTTCAGTATTAGAGTTTCGCCCTCACCCTGACCGAACATTGAAGGATCCATGCCTGCCATTCCGTACATCTTCATCATTTCCTGCATACGTCTTGTCTCCTCAGGCTGTGTGAGGATAGAAGATGTGTTCTCATCCTTTAGTGACTCAACTTTTACGTTGAGGTTCTTCATATCAAGAGCCTTCTCAAATGTAGCAGTGAGTTTATCCTTGTATTCCTTTGCAGTCTCCTCTGACAGCTCCTCACCTACGAAGTTATCTGAGAGCTCTGCATCTATTCTATAGAAGTGAACATTCTCATTCTTCTGCTCAAGCATGGTGATAAATGGACTGTCAATGGTCTGAGTCATGATCAGGGCATCCATTCCCTCGTTCTTGAACATGTTGATATACTGTGACTGAGCCTGCTCGTCAGTTACATAGAATACCTTGTTCTCATACTTTTCTT
This sequence comes from uncultured Coprococcus sp., assembly GCA_900548315.1. Lineage (GTDB taxonomy): Bacteria > Bacillota > Clostridia > Lachnospirales > Lachnospiraceae > Coprococcus. The sequence goes on from URJU01000260.1 coordinate 745, forward strand.
TTCCTGCCTCAAGATACTCAGGAAGTGTAAGATATTTGCCCTCAAGGTTCTTGTAGATGCAGTAGTCCTTCATCTTGTCGAGGAACTTAAGATCCTTCAGGCAGCCAAACTTGATAAATGGGTTGATGTCGTCCCAGTACTTCTCGTAGTCCTCTCTGTGTACCTTGTACATGCCTGACAGCTTGTCGGCGACCTTCTTGGTGATGTAATCGGATATCTTCTTGACAAATCCATCGTTCTGAAGCGCACTACGTGATACGTTCAGTGGAAGGTCAGGACAGTCGATACATCCCTTTAACAACATAAGGAATTCAGGAATAACTTCCTTGATGTTATCAGCGACAAATACCTGATTGTTGTACAGCTTGATGGTTCCCTCAAGGTTATCATATTGTGTGTTGATCTTAGGGAAGTAAAGGATACCTTTCAGGTTGAATGGGTAATCCATGTTCAAATGTATCCAGAACAGAGGCTCCTTATAATCGTGGAATACCTTTCTGTAAAATTCCTTGTACTCCTCATCTGTACAGTCATTTGGATGCTTAGCCCACAGTGGGGTAGTGGTGTTGAGAGGCTTAGGAGCCTCTGGCTTTTCATCGTTCTTTTCATCTTTGGTGTCATCAGTTGACCCCTCAGCATCAGTGGCCTTGCTGTCTGTGGTGCTTTCAGTGTCGTTTGCTTTTTCGTCGACATCCTTGGCGTCCACATCAACAGTGGCATCTTTAGGATCTTCCTTTGGAGCGTCAGCGTTGGTGTAGTAGATCTCAACAGGCATGAATGAACAGTACTTGTCTATAACTTCCTTGATCCTGTATTCATTTGCAAATTCATAGCTGTCCTCATTCAGATACAAGGTGATAGTGGTACCACGCTCTGTTCTGAGGCTTTTCTTCATGGAATACTCAAGACCGTCTTCACACTCCCAGTAGACAGCATCTTCGTCTTCTTTATACGATTTTGTCTCTATTGTAACCTTGTCAGCAACCATGAATGCTGAGTAGAAACCGAGTCCGAAGTGACCGATGATCTGTTCCTCAGTTGCCTTGTCTTTGTACTGCTCAAGGAAAGCTTCAGCCCCAGAAAATGCGATCTGGTTGATATACTTCTCAACCTCTTCCTCTGTCATACCGATACCGTTATCAGTGAAGGTTACGGTCTTGTCGTTGGCACTTGTGGTCACATCGATGCGATAAGGCTCATCTGGCTCGTCAAACTCGCCCATAAGTGACAGCTTTTTAAGCTTTGTTACGGCATCGCAGCCGTTTGATATAAGCTCCCTGACAAATATGTCATGGTCTGAATAAAGCCATTTCTTGATGACAGGGAAAATGTTTTCACTATTGATTGATAAATTTCCGTTCTTCATATCGTATACATCTCCTTGAAATTATTGTGATATTGATTTAAAGATGTGTCATCCCCGATTTGTGTGCGCTATCTTGATAATAGAAATGTACACTGACACATCAAGCTAAAAAGTATGATAAATCAGCCGTGAACTAAAGTCAAGAAAAAATTAGCACTCAAATATAATGAGTGCTAACAAGAATGTATTCATAAATATAGTGATTAGTTGTCGGTAAAATATATGCCGGCTTTCTTTAGAAATTCCCGGATCTCTGCGTCCCATACGTGTTCAAGAGTTTTGTCCATGGTAAAAATGTTCTGGGTTGCCATGGATGTGAGCTGCATGCTCATTCCGTCATAATATATATTGCTGTCTCTTATACACATCTCCGAGCC
>URJU01000261.1 GCA_900548315.1 uncultured Coprococcus sp.
TAGTATAGCTTTGTATAGTGTTTATTTCTGTAGATTATACAATAACATATAATTAAAAAACAGTTAAAACACGAAAATATTAAGAAAATAAAGTGAGGAAAACCTAAATAAAAAATTATATCAACATTGAGAAAAAATTATGTATGAGTTACACTGTAGATATAAAGTATCGAAAACGAATATGAAGAATGGAGAATAGATAACATGTTAAAACTTGGTTGCCATGTTGGGATGTCAGGCAAAGATATGATGCTTGGCTCAGTGAAGGATGCTGTGAGATTTGGAGCAAACACTTTCATGCTTTACACAGGAGCGCCACAGAATACTAGAAGAAAGGATATATCTGAACTGAGGATAGATGAGGCACATGCCCTGATGGAACAAAATGACATAACGGAATTTGTAGTCCATGCTCCATATATAATAAACCTTGCAAACACGGTGAATCCTGCAACCTACGAGATCGCGGTGGAATTCCTTGCGAAAGAGATAGACAGAGTAGTAGCGATGGGAGCTGAAAATATAGTGCTGCATCCTGGATCCCACGTAGGTGAGGGCGTAGGCAAGGGGATAGCAAGCATCGTAAAAGGTTTAAATGAGGTGTTGAACTCTGACACCGCATGTCATATAGCACTTGAGACTATGGCGGGAAAAGGCAGTGAAATAGGTAGAAACTTTGAGGAGCTCGCCAAAATATATGACGGAGTTAATTGCAGTGATAAACTCAGGGTATGTTTTGATACGTGTCATACCAGCGATGCCGGATATGATATAATACATGATTTTGATGGGGTAATCGATAAATTCGACAGGCTCATCGGAAAGAACCAGATAGCTGTTTTTCACATGAATGACAGCAAGAACGATCCCGGAGCCTCCAAGGACAGACATGAGAACTTTGGATTTGGCAAGATCGGTTTTGAGCCACTAATGTACATCATGAACCATCCAGACTTCATGGATGTGCCAAAGATCCTGGAGTCCCCATACATAAAAGACCCGGAAAACAATAAAAAAAGCTACGAGCCATTCAAGCGGGAGATAGCCATGATCCGAAATGGAAAATTCAATCCTGAGATGAGGGAGAAGGTTTTAGAGGATAACAGATAACCGGCCGTTGAGCGGTTTCAAAAAACTAAAATAAAAGAGATGTATATTGTGCATGTGATGTCACATACACAATATACATCTCTTTTTCAGTAACTAAATGCGGATAAGGGTTGATTACCGTCTGGCTATCACTTTTCTGGGTGTTCTGTCAGCCAGTGTTCGATCACCTGTGCATCTGAGTGGCACTGTACAAAAGTACCGTTGATCCTCTGGGTGCTTTCTATACCTTTTCCGGTGGTGATGACAAGTTCGCCAGGCTGAGCCTCGTCGAGTGCTCTTGTGAGTGCCTGCTCTCTGTCAACGATGATATAGCAAGGCTTGGTGATATATTGTTTAATCTCCTTGCAGATCTCTTCACATGACTCGAAGCCGGGATCCTCCATTGTGAGGACTACCTTGTCAGCATATTTTTCTGCAAGTGTTCCCATATCCTCACGGCGTTTCTTGTAACGCTCGCCGCCACAGCCAAATACAACAGTTATAGATTTGGGTTTCATGGTCTTTCTAACCATCTCGTAAAGCCTGTACATGCTTATATAATTGTGGGCATAATCGATCATGAAAGTGCGATCCTTCCAGTGGTAGATCTGAAGTCTTCCCGGTACATATACATCTCTTATGCTGCTCCTGATCTTCTCATTTGGTATACCGATGAGAAGTGAGGATATGATGGCAGCGACAATGTTTTCAACATTGTAGTCACCGATCAGGTTTGTATTGTATGCGCGGTTTTCTCCGCCATAGATCAGTTCAAAATAGCTGTTGTGGTCAGTGAGTTCTTCATTGTGTATGAGGGCAAATTCGGTGTCCTTCTCAAAGAAATCGTCCTTGCTGGACATGAGTTTTTCCACGGACTCCTTACTTCCATATACCACAACATGCTTGTCCCTTACGGCATCGTATATGGTCTCGAAGTATCTGGTATCACTGTAAAGAACCACATTTTCACACTGCTTAAGGAATGACACCTTACATCCAAGGTAGTCCTCCATAGAAGCGTGTTCTGTTGGGCTGATATGGTCATAATCGATATTGGTGAATACGCCTACTTTATACTGTTCGCCATATATACGGTTCATCTTCATTGCCTGTGATGAGACTTCCATGATACAGTGTGTGCAGCCTTCAGTCACAGCCATATCAAAGTACGTCTGAAGTTCGATAGGCTCAGGGGTTGTAAGGGTGGTCTCAAACACCTTTGTTCCCACATCAATCTCGTGGGTTGAGAATGCCGAGCATCTGTTGTCTGTGTATCTGTCTAAAATGTCTTTCATGACAAATGTTACTGTAGTTTTGCCCTTGGTTCCCGTGATACCAACCTTT
>URJU01000262.1 GCA_900548315.1 uncultured Coprococcus sp.
ACAAAAAATACCTCTTTTTTGATGAAAAATACACAAAAAACATTTGTTTATTGCGGATTAGTGTGATACAATTTTTGTATATTTTGGGAGGTGTACAACATGAAGGAAGTTTTAATTACATCGGGAACAAGTTTTGAGGGGTATGAGATCGTTGACTATGGAACATATAAATTTACACAGACGATCCTCAACTCTAATTTTTTGAAGGATTTTGGAACATCCATTGCTGATATAGCAACAGATAGGCGTGACATCTATCAGGAGAAGATAGATGAGATGCTTAATGAGACCATCAAGAATTTCAAAGAGATGGTGGCGGAGAGCAATTACAATGCGGTTGTGGGATTTACAACAGGAGTTGAAGTTTACACTAACAATGTAACGGCTGTTGTTGCCAGTGGAACGCTCGTAAGTATCAATCCGATATACAAGTCCGAATTTGAAAAGAGCAATTTTATCAGAAAAGAATTGTATGTCAGAAACTACTATGATCTACTTGTGCCAAGAGCATCAAAGGTTGTGCTTGCGTCTGAGGGCAAGGGAACTAAGGTTTCCGTATGGTTCAACAATTACAATAATGATGATATCTTAGCACTTAAGGCTGAATTGCAGTTCACCAACATATACGGAGATAATATTACACTTCCGGATGTTGATTTTACATTTGACAAAACAAATCTCAATTTACTTAAGTCTGATTTTGCGGAGTGTAAGCTTCCAGACAGATATATTAAGCTTATATCGTCAGCTAAGGTTTACATTAAAAAATATGTAAAGATCAGTGGTGTATACGAGATAGATGCGGATTCTATAGGAATAGAGATGTCTGAAAGTAAGTTCAAGGCACTCAAGATCAAGAAGGGCATAGATGCAGTGTCTAACTACAAGTCGGATGGACTTGTATGGACATGTAACTGTGGACATGTGAATGAGGGTGGCTCAGAGGAGTGTGCAATCTGCGGAAGGAAACAGGACGACATGAAGAATTCAATTACATTCAATTACGAGCCTATGGTTGAGGAGATGAAGACTAAGGAGTATGTAATTGAGATCAAAGATGTACTTATGAAGTATATCAAAGATATTGATGCCAGTCTTAGAATGCAGCTTTTGGAGATCATGGAGTCCGGAATCAATTATGAGAAGACAAGGGGATCTATGAAGGATTCAGTTATAGAGAAGGTAGAGAATCTTTTCCTTGGCTTATAATGGTTTACAATAATATGGGCATTATGGATGGTAGCTTATGCAGCAATATATGATTCAGATCATAAAAAGCTTACATGACAAGGGATATAGGAAACTAAACCCTGATACAAATAACGTATACGGCAGAGTTGATGACGATGCCGTATACGTTGTTGTTATAGGCAGCAACAGAAATCTGGACGCAGATTCATTGAAAAGATTCAACAATAAGATACTCGTTGAACTGTCGCTTAATTCACATAAAAAAATCAATATTCTGAATGTTCTAATTACCCCGAATGGTATGTTTGATGACATGACAAGACAGATTGTCGAAAATGTGGAAAATGTATGGCTGTTTACAGAAGATTATGGGAAATTGTATGTATTTGAAAATCAGCCGTCTGATTTTGATTCACTCTATGACTTGATCGATAAAAAAACACTAGTGAACAACCGCAGATCACAGCACAATCTGATCAGAATGTTCGGTGTTGTGACACCTGTGTTAGTACTGATAAATATTTTTGTGTATATTGCGTGCGTGTATGTTTATCAACCCACTGAGTTGGCTGTAGATGTGTATGGAATATCAGAAAAAAGACAATATTACAGGTTTTTGACATCGATGTTTACTCATTTTGGAATTACGCATATATTTGGCAATATGGTCATTTTAATCGCCCTTGGTGCAAGGGTTGAGAACATAATTGGCAGACTCAACTATGCCATAATCTATATTGTCACAGGTCTTGCTGCTGCATTTGCATCATATATAAATTTTTTTTATAATGATATACATGCTTACTCGGCAGGGGCGTCCGGTGCGATATTTGGTCTATTGGGAGTGCTTGTTGTCATAGCTATTTATAATAAGGGCCGGGTTAGAGATTTGTCACTTGTGAACATGCTTATATTATTTATTCTGACGCTGGCTGATGGACTGATGTCAGAAGGCGTTGATAATGTTGCCCATGCGGTGGGATTTATTGCTGGAATATTGGCTGGTGTACTCCTTTTGCTGACTAATCAAAAGGTTGTAAAGAATAGCCGATTATGATAAAATATAACGACGACAAAAATGTGGGAGGCTGGGTATGAGTACTGGAATTAGTATGTCGAGTGTGAATAAGATAAAAGAACTTGCTGATAATGGCGATTACAGTCTTGCTCTTGATATACTGGAACCTGTCTCTTATACACATCTGACGCTGCCGACGATAAGGCTC
>URJU01000263.1 GCA_900548315.1 uncultured Coprococcus sp.
TATCGTCGGCAGCGTCAGATGTGTATAAGAGACAGCAATAAGAGAAAACATATGTTTATAAATTAACTTAACAGAATGAAACAGGAAAGAAGGAATAAGAAAATGCAGTGTAATTTAGCCGTAATAAAAGGTGACGGTATCGGTCCTGAGGTAGTTACAGAGGCTATGAAGGTGTTAGATACAGTCGGAGAGAAGTTTGGACATACATTTGACTATGAGCAGATTCTCATGGGAGGATGTTCAATAGACGCAACTGGCGTGCCGCTCACAGACGAGGCTGTGGCAGTTGCAAAGTCAAAGGATGCGGTTCTTCTCGGTTCAATCGGAGGAAATACATCCACATCACCATGGTATAAGCTCCCTCCAAATCTCCGCCCGGAGGCAGGACTGTTAAAGATCAGAAAGGAGCTTGGCCTCTTCGCAAACCTGCGTCCGGCCAATCTCTACGATGAGCTTAAGGAGGCTTGCCCACTCAAGGCTGAGATCGCAGAGCGCGGATTTGACATGATGATGATGAGAGAGCTCACCGGTGGTCTCTACTTCGGCGAGAGACACACGGAGGAGGTTGACGGAGTCATGACGGCCGTTGATACCCTCACATACAATGAGAACGAGATCAGAAGAATTGCAATTAAGGCATTTGACATAGCTATGAAGAGAAGAAAGAAAGTCACATCCGTTGACAAGGCAAATGTTCTTGATTCTTCGAGACTTTGGAGAAAGGTCGTTGAGGAAGTGGCAAAGGATTACCCTGAGGTTGAGCTTGAGCACATGCTCGTAGACAACTGTGCAATGCAGCTTGTAAAGGATCCGGCACAGTTCGACGTGGTCCTCACAGAGAACATGTTCGGTGACATCCTTTCAGACGAGGCGTCCATGATCTCAGGTTCTATCGGAATGCTTTCATCAGCATCACTTAACGAGACAAAGTTCGGTATGTATGAGCCATCAGGCGGATCAGCACCTGACATAGCAGGACAGAACAAGGCAAATCCAATAGCAACAATCCTGTCAGCAGCCATGATGCTCAGATACACATTTGACCTTGACAAAGAGGCAGATGCGGTGGAGAACGCTGTAAAGCAGGTGCTCAAGGATGGTTACAGAACAATAGATATCCACTCAGAGGGAACACAGCTTGTAAGCTGTTCCGAGATGGGTGATCTTATCTGTGAGAGAGTATAATAGCCAAAAAGAAATGTCATAAGCGGACATTTGAGCCCGCCGGGCGAATAAAGTTAAAGAATAAAATTTAGAAATGTAAGACGAGAGTACACAGCCTATATTATGTGGCAGAAATATTCAATTATATCCATAAGCGGACATTTGAGCCCGCCGGTACTTGGCGATACGAAGTGAGCCTTAGTACCGTTGCAGGGCGAAACGAGCGGGAGCGATCCGCGATGGATATAATGAATATTGATGACACATTACAATACCCTCTCGTCTGGAAGGGAAAAAAGATGAAGAGTGATAATGTTAGGGTAGGAATGCAGCAGGCGCCACACAGATCTCTGTTCAACGCACTGGGCATGACAAAGGAAGAGATGGAGAGACCTTTAGTAGGTATCGTATGTTCATACAATGAGATAGTTCCAGGACACATGAACCTGGATAAGATAGCACAGGCAGTAAAGATGGGAGTTGCCATGGCAGGCGGTACACCTGTTATGTTCCCAGCAATCGCTGTATGTGACGGTATAGCGATGGGACACATCGGAATGAAGTATTCACTGGTTACAAGAGATCTGATCGCAGACTCAACGGAGGCTATGGCTATAGCTCATCAGTTTGATGCACTGGTTATGATCCCTAACTGTGACAAGAACGTTCCTGGACTTCTCATGGCAGCAGCCAGAGTAAATGTTCCAACAGTATTTGTATCTGGCGGTCCTATGCTCGCCGGACACGTAAAGGGAAATAAGACAAGTCTTTCAAGCATGTTTGAGGCTGTTGGTTCATATGCAGCCGGAACCATGACCGAGGAGGATGTATACGAGTATGAGTGCAAAACATGTCCTACATGCGGATCATGTTCAGGTATGTACACAGCCAACTCAATGAACTGTCTGACAGAGGCGCTTGGAATGGGACTTCCAGGAAATGGAACTATTCCAGCCGTATATTCAGAGAGACTTAAGCTTGCAAAGCATGCAGGTATGGCTGTTATGGATATGTATAGAAAGGGCATCAAGCCTAGAGATATCATCACAAAGGAGTCCATCATCAACGCTCTTACAGTTGATATGGCACTTGGATGTTCAACCAACTCCATGCTCCACCTTCCAGCTATAGCACATGAGATTGGATTTGACTTCGATATCTCATTTGCAAATGAGATCAGCGCGAAGACACCTAACCTGTGCCACCTTGCTCCTGCAGGCCACGCATACATGGAGGA
>URJU01000264.1 GCA_900548315.1 uncultured Coprococcus sp.
CGAGATTACTACGCGTCTCGTGGGCTCGGAGATGTGTATAAGAGACAGGTCCATATGCGGAGGGTGTACTCAACACAGAATACGCCTGTAGTCACCCACTCGATAACACTCAGTATTCCATAATATGGTTCAAGCTGATCGTAGGTCTGCAGGAACATCACTGATATGTTAGACAATATGACAACCACTATAAATATATCAAATGCCCTGCTCAGCAGATTGCTTTTGTCCCCTATCTGTATTATGTCAAATATTTGTTTTTTTAGTTTTGTCTTGTTTACCGCCATTGTATCCCTCTTGATTATGCCTGTTAGCTATAGTCCTTCCCCTGCAGATGGCCTATTTATCCTTGAGAATATCCATCATCTCATCTATCATCTCTTCATCCTGAAGTCTGAACTTTATCTCAACACGTCTGGACGCATCCATGTCAACCTCTCCATCATCACCGTATATCGGATTGCTGTAGGACTTTCCATTTGCCGTAAGCACTGTCCTCAGCTGTTCTTCCTGTCCACTGCTGATAATGCCGTTGCTCTCCGTGAGACAGTACTTTGCCACTGAAAATGCTCTCTGCTGGGAAAGTTCTAGATTGTATATGTACGAACCGTTAGTATCGGTGTGTCCCTCAATGATTATCTCAGAGACATACTCCCTGTAGTCATCGCTCAAAAGGACACTGCAGTATTTTGGGAGAAACTGATTTATGAATTTCTTTCCATCTTCCTTCAACTCACTGTCGGACACATCAAAGAGAACTCCAGCGTCAAATGTGATGGCTCCCGTCTTCTCATCGATCTCGACATTCAGTGAACTTCCAGAAAATTCATCCCTCAGTGCCTTTACAAGATCGCTCCTTATGCCTGCTATCCTGTCAAGTTCCTTCTGCTGCTCGTCAAGCTGTTTCTCCTGCTCCGCAATTATCTTTTTCTGCTCGTCAAGCTGTTCCTGCTTGCTCTCATACTGTCTCTTTGACTGCATGAGCGTAAAGGATATGATAAGTGTAAATATCAGCAGCAGGGCAGCCATCATGTCCGAATATGAAAGCCAGTAGGATGTCTCTTCATCCTCGGATCTTCTCCTCTTTCTGCTCATGACCTATCCTCCCCACTATTTACTCCTATAGCCTTCGGACGGTTTATACGCCCTCTGAATATGTCATTCTGATCCCTTGTCAGAATCCTGATATCCTCTATATTCTCTCCCATAGCCCTGAGGTATGGGATCAGTTTCTCCTCTATAGCCTTCTGGGCCGCAATCATAGCCTCAAGCTGTTTCTTCTGGAACTCAAGCTCCAGATTACCATTGTCATATGCCGCATCCGGCTTGACGTATCTCTTAAATTCCGATATAAACTCGTCAAGCTTATGATATGCCTGCTCAAGTACTGATTTGAATATGAGATTGAACGTCAGCGAGAATATCATTCCATAGATTGATGTATGGAATGCGACCTTGATTCCATCCATAAGAGGACCTATGCTGTTCGTTATCTCTTCTGCTGAACCTGTGTTAAATGCCTGAAGTCCGATGGATAATCCGATAAATGTTCCGAGAATACCAAGTCCTGTCATAGCTCCCGGAACCAACGAAAGTCTTCCTTTCTCCACCGCATCATCGATCAGCTGATAGTTTATGAAATCCTCAACATCACACGAATACCTGCCCTCATCGTCATTTTCAAGACGTTTCATCTCCTCAATATAGTCAACATACGAGTTTCTGAGATGTTCCTCGTTAAATATACCATATCTTGTCTCTGTACGATAGAGTTCCCACAGGAGTTTCTTTTCCTTGGCATAATCTCCCTTTATGTAGCTTATCGCAATATGAAAATCCTCCCCCATCTGGTCAATATGTTTCATATGTTTATACGCATAGATAAAAATCGCGCCGGTTATGGCAAACATACATGCACTTATAAGTACATTTGCCATATCCAGACTGTCATTCGTGACATTCAGCAATATACATATACCAAGCATCACCACATACACAACCGGGAGCCACTTTTTGTTCAGTTCCACCCTCATATTCTGTTTCTTTCGAAACGACCTCGCTGCCTTCTCATTCTGCGGTCTGATCGTTTTCAGTCTGTTTCTTTTGTTCATATTGTTTCCTCCCACATACAATATATACATTCTGCCGTAGTTTTCCCACGGGCAGCAGCAGACTCCCCCCGTTCCGCTTTTTTATCATAGTTAAAAAACAGGAATTTTACCAGTTGAAATACTTACTCTTTTTCATCTTTCTAACCGTGATATCCATCACCATGTGCATATCGCACAATTCGCCATATTCTTTTTGTGCACTTTATAAACTGTCTCTTATACACATCTCCGAGCCCACGAGACGCGTAGTAATCTCG
>URJU01000265.1 GCA_900548315.1 uncultured Coprococcus sp.
TTTTTACAAGAAAGGCTGCATCTGCTCGCAGAGTTTCTCCTCAAGCTCTATGAGTCTCTTCGTCTTAGCCTTCGCCCTGTCATCTGCTGCATTGTATTCGTTTAGATATTTGTTCAGCGACTTCACACCCATATTGCAGCCGTCCGTCATAAGCTCCGCTATGGTATTGTCCGACTCGTCCACTATGAGTTTCACATTTGTCTTGATCCAGGACATGCTCTTGGCTATTGGATTTGGATCCTTGCCACCGTCGTGGTACTCATCCAGCAGCTTCTGTATCTCCTGTTTTATTGCATCGTGTTCCTCTTTACATTCTATAAGTATCTTCTTCATCTTCGCCGCGTGCACATACCCAAGCACCTCATCAATAGACGAAACACCCATCTTGATCCCGGCATCACATTCCCTGAGCAGCTTTATTGTATCTGGTGATATCATCTCATATACCTCCTTAGCCTGTATATGAGTATATTACCCTGTGTTTGAAAATTATATACTCTGCTAAACAATCCTTTTTGGAGAGTTTCTTCATATGTACAGACAAAGGCTTTCATAAATGTTACAATCCATCTAAATCAGCAAATGAAAGGATCGGTAAAAGGGGGCTATTTTATGAACACATTTATACATCAGCCATCAACAAAATCACTTCTTGACGAACTTGATAAGGGTATTGATGATATGGAGTCTGGTAACGAAGCTTCTATTGATGATGCATATAGAATAGTTACCGACATGGTGAATCAATATAAACTTAAAAGAATATAAAGTCATAATTACGAATGAAGCACTCCATGACATAATCGACATTGAAATATATATATTACGCCAATTTGGAGATAACCGACAACAAAAGTTTCATAATCAAATATTTAACGAAATATCTGATCTTTCATTATCTGCTTTTGCTTATTCTAACTATTCTTGAAGATCAAAAAAATTATTCCTATCCAGACTAACATTGAACAAACCTCCACAACACAATTGACACCCCACCCCATAATCTTTATACTGTTATTACAAATGTAGTATTAAAGGAGTATAATCTATGAAACACATTCCCCAGATTTCCGAAGCTGAATATGAAGTTATGAAGGTTATATGGAAATATGCCCCTATAAGCACAAATGACATTACTGACAAACTGTTGCAGACCACTTCATGGAATCCTAGGACTATCCAGACTCTCATCAAAAGACTTTCTGATAAGTCTGCCATCTCCTATGAGAAAAAGGGCCGCATGTTCGTCTACTCCCCTGTCATCAGTCAGGAGGAATATCGAAAACATGAAAGCTCATCTTTTCTAAAGAAGTTTTTCAATGGACACATATCCGACATGGTTTCTGCGTTTGTGGATAGTGATGAGCTTAGTGCTGATGATATAAAGGAACTTCAAAACATATTAAATGTAAAAGGCACCGGGAGGAAATAAGGCTTGACTGAATTTTTCACACATTTTTTTATCAGCAATATATCCATAAGTTTCTCTCTGCTGCTACTGATATTTGTTCGATTTATGTTCAGAAAACAGCTAACATGTAACGGCAGATACAACACCATATATATTGTGCTGTTTCTTCTCGTAATTCCATTTATCCCTGTAAATAATTCATTTATATTCCAGGCCATAGGTTTCATACGATCATTATTTCACAGAAGTACTTCTGCCGCAAATACAGTTACTCCTGTGCCTATCAATACCAGCCCTTCATCGAATGTGAATTGGATGAACGACTTTGCTTTATCTATAAACAGTACATCTACAATATATCCAAAGCTCCTTTTTATTATCTGGCTTGCCGGAGTTTGCATATTTTCCATCCGTTTAATAGTGTCAGGCATATCACTATACAAGCTGAAAAAATCTGCTGTTCCAGTCACCGACGATACTGTCATATTGAATATATATTCGGAATGCCTTGAGCTCTGCAATGTGCGCAGATACAAACCGAAATTATATTCCTCCTCTGCTTTATCTGGAGCGGTCATTGTAGGTGTATTCCGCCCTGTTATATATATTCCACGGCAAATCAACGACTGCATATCCGATTACACAATAACCGACCTGAGACATATTTTGTTACATGAACTACAACATTTTAAACGCAGAGACAATGCCGTGAATATGTTTATCTGTATATTCTGCATACTGTATTGGTTCAATCCTGTTGTTATATACACATTACATACAGCAAGACATGACAGAGAAAAAGCATGTGACAATGATGTATTGCAGAGCCTCGGTCAAAACTATGCCGCGAAGTATGGGCAGACCATCCTCCGTGCGGCTGCAAGTAGATTCAGTAGTTCATCATCGCTATCATTCAAGAGCAAAAGCCTGTCTCTTA
>URJU01000266.1 GCA_900548315.1 uncultured Coprococcus sp.
GCGTCTCGTGGGCTCGGAGATGTGTATAAGAGACAGCGGCGATCTTACGCATGGACGCCTCCTGATATCCAACCTCAAGAAAGACTTCCATGGCACTTTTCAGTATTGCCGCCCTTGTTTCCTTTGTACTTTCCCGAATGATAGTCACCTCCATTTACTATTTGGTAAACAGCGTTTACTTTATATCACATGGGATTTGCAAAATCAAGCGGCCAGAAGATTAAATGAGTTAATTGAAAATTTCTATCATTAAGCGACTGATGTAACAATATGCCTTTTTGGCATAATAGATAATTCGATATAGGTATTAGACATATAGATATATCAGGACTAAAATAAGCATGTATTGAAAAGTAGTTGTTTATTTTTATGCTCATACATTCATAGGATGTGTGGGCGGATATTAGAATGTGTCAGGTTTTTGACGAAGACTTGACATGCAGCATCATTCCGCGTCAAAGGTGATTAGAATGGGATGACGTTTAGTTGAAGGAGGTTTACATAATGTCAAAAAAGCTTATAGCATATTTCAGCGCAAGTGGAACCACGAAAAAGGTTGCAGAGATGATATCGGAGGCAGCAGGCGCAGACCTGTACGAGATCAAACCAAAGGAGCTGTACACCAAGGCTGACCTCGACTGGATGAACAAGAAATCCAGGAGCAGCGTCGAGATGAGTGACAAGAAGATCAGACCGGAGCTTGATGATTCAAATGCACATATTGAGAATTATGATGAGATAGTACTTGGATTCCCTATCTGGTGGTATGTGGCTCCAACGATCATCAATACATTCCTTGAGAAATACGACTTCACAGGCAAGAAGATCACACTGTTTGCAACATCGGGCGGAAGTGGATTGGGCGACACAATCAAGGAACTCCAGCCGTCAGCACCGGGAGCTGAGTTTGCAGAAGGCGGACTCATGAACAGGGCAAACAGACAGGAGATTGAAAAGTGGGTTGACAAAACCCTCGCGTAGGACATAGAGACAGAGTTATATTTGGAGGAGAAAAATATGGCAAAGATAGTACAGACAGCGGGAAGAAATGCACTCGGAGAGTTCGCTCCTGAGTTTGCACATTTTAATGACGATGTTCTATTTGGAGAGAACTGGAACAACAATGACATCGATGTAAAGACCAGAAGTATCATAACTGTTGTGGCACTCATGGCACAGGGAATCACTGACTCTTCACTTAAGTTCCATCTTCAGAATGCGAAAGATCACGGTGTATCACAGAAGGAGATCGCAGCGGTCATCACACATGTTGGTTTCTACGCCGGCTGGCCAAAGGCTTGGGCAGTATTCAATCTTGCAAAGGAAGTGTGGAATGTAAATGAGGGCGATCTTTCATATGAGGATGAGTCCATGAGAGCACATGCAAAGAGCGGCGGCGGCCAGATACTTGTGTGTGTCGGCGGACGCGGATATTATCAGGAGGAGGGCAAGCCTGCAGTGGAGATGAAACCAGGCGATTGCATCAATATTCCTGCTGAGGTAAAACACTGGCACGGCGCAGCTCCTGATAGTTGGTTCAGCCATCTTGCAATCGAGGTTCCTGGCGAGGAGACGTCAAATGAGTGGTGTGAGCCTGTGACGGATGAGGAGTACGGAAAGCTGCAGTAGAGCTGTAGTAAATAACGCAAGTGACAATATCATATGAATATATATAGGCCATCCTGGTATAAATATGATTCGCGGTTGAATGCGAATGGATATTTATATTCAGGTGGCTTTTTATTTGGCTATACGATAATCAATGATGTGAGTGCAAGAGATATACAGTTAAAGATCAGCAGTGGTACTTCGGCAAGAGCCTTGACGGATATACCCCGATGGGGCCTTGTATAGTGACTGCTGATGAGATTGACAATGTGCATTATCTTGATATAACATGTTATGTAAATGGTGAAAAGCGACAGTCGAGCAACATCGGATATATGTGAGATAGAGAATATCGGTGTGCTGGAAAACACAGTGGAATAATACAGTATCGAGGATAAGACAAATGGATGAAAAAAATACATACAATTTCTGGGGGTGGGAGAATGCGGATGCGCCAGCCATCACAGATGAATATCCGGGGATAAATACCCCAACAGATCTATACGATGCACTGAGTCATATCTGGTGTGCGGATACCTGTGCGCCGAGGATGAGGGACAGATGGACAAATGAGAATATGACGCTGGGGCAGTGCTCTATCACTGCGTTCCTGGCACAGGATATATTTGGCGGAAAAGTGTACGGTATAAAGAGACCGGGCGGAAACTATCATTGTTACAATGTGATAGGTGATTGTGCATTTGATCTCACAAGTGAGCAGTTCGGTGACTGTCTCTT
>URJU01000267.1 GCA_900548315.1 uncultured Coprococcus sp.
ACGAGATTACTACGCGTCTCGTGGGCTCGGAGATGTGTATAAGAGACAGTTTTCAATCTTTTTTATAATAATAAAATATGGTTCTCCTTTCTCAGGAACAACCTGTATCCTATCTCCCACTTTATGACCCAAAATCGCCTTACCTATAGGCGATACATTGCTCACAAGTCCTTCCAATATATCTGCTCGAACACTTGTGACAACCCTATATGTCTCCTCCTCATCATCATCCTCAAAATATACAGTCACCGTGTTGTCAATACCAACCTCATCATCCGAAGAGTTATCCTCTATGATATCTGCAGTTCTTACAAGTCTGTCCAAATATCTAATCCTTCGCTCATTTGCATTCTTGTCCTTTTTTGCTGCATAGTATTCAAAGTTTTCACTCAGATCACCCTGAGCTCTTGCCTCCTTGACAGCTTCAAGTTTTTCTTTTCTGACAACGCACTTTCTGTATTCTATCTCCTTCTCTATCTTCTCTACATCCTTTTGTGTAAGCTGTTTTCCCATGTGTAAAACCTCCCGGGCACCTTAAAGCCCTGACATATTATATACGCTGTATGATATATGCACATACCCTTGTATATATTACCACAAATACCGTACAAAGTAAAAAAGAAACCCGGCCTCAACTATAAAAATAGTCGAAACCGGGAAATCCTTTATATATAATTCAGCAAATAAGCTCTATCAAATATTAGTTGTTGATGAGCTTGTCTGACTCGTTGTTCCAGCTGTAAAGTGCTCTGATCTGCTCTCCAACCTTCTCTGATGGATGCTCTGAAGCAAGCTTTCTCATAGCCTTGAAGTGAACCTGACGACCTGCTGGTGACATGTCAAGGAGGAACTCCTTAGCAAATGTACCATCCTGGATATCCTTAAGAATCTGCTTCATGGCCTTCTTTGTCTCATCTGTAACGATCTTAGGACCTGTTACATAATCACCGTACTCAGCTGTGTTAGAGATTGAATATCTCATTCCAGCGAAACCTGACTGGTAGATAAGATCTACGATAAGCTTCATCTCATGGATACACTCGAAGTAAGCGTTTCTTGGGTCGTAACCAGCCTCACAGAGTGTCTCGAAACCAGCCTGCATAAGTGCACAAACACCACCGCAAAGAACTGCCTGCTCACCGAAGAGGTCTGTCTCTGTCTCTGTTCTGAATGTTGTCTCAAGAACACCAGCTCTTGCTCCACCGATTGCAAGTGCATATGCAAGTGCGATGTCAAGTGCCTTACCTGTAGCATCCTGCTCTACAGCAACAAGACAAGGTGTACCCTTTCCTGCCTGGTACTCTGAACGTACTGTGTGTCCAGGTGCCTTTGGTGCGATCATTGTTACATCAACATCCTTTGGTGGCTTGATACAACCGAAGTGAATGTTGAAACCATGGGCGAACATAAGCATGTTGCCTGGCTCAAGGTTTGGCTCGATATCCTTCTTGTACATATCTGCCTGTAACTCATCGTTGATAAGAATCATAATTATATCAGCCTGTTTTGCAGCCTCAGCAGCTGTGTATACCTTAAATCCCTGTGCCTCAGCCTTAGCCCATGACTTGCTTCCTTCGTAAAGACCGATGATGACATTGCATCCTGACTCCTTAGCGTTGAGGGCATGTGCATGACCCTGACTACCATATCCTATGATTGCTATTGTCTTTCCATCAAGTAATGAAAGATTACAATCCTGCTGATAATAAATCTTTGCTTCTGCCATTTTCTTAATCCTCCTAAATTTGTATAAAATGACTTATATATTAACTACCACTTGGATAATTAAAAACTTTATTATATGCCTTAACCTCTGACAAGTCCTGTAAGACCAGTTCTCACAAGCTCCACGATCTCATGACCGTCAAGCAATCTCAAAAAAGCCTCACATTTAGTCGTTGTTCCGGTAAGTTCTATGATAACTGATTCTTTGGAAACGTCAACTATATTTGCTCTGAAAATATCCGCAACTGAGATAATGTCTTTTCTCTCAGAAGGTGTCGCCTTAACCTTGACAAGGACAAGTTCCCTGCATACTGATTTACCTGGTTCAAGCTCCACTATATCAACTACATCTTCAAGTTTGTTGAGCTGTTTCTTTATCTGGATGAGACTCGCCTCATCGCCGCTCACTGCAACAGTCATTCTGGAATAAGCAGGATTCTCGGTCTCTCCCACTGTCACACTGTCAATGTTATAACCTCTTCGACTGAACAGTCCGGACACTCTGCTCAAAACTCCTGATGTGTTGTCAACCAGCAGTGACAAAACAATATTACCCATCTATAAGTCTGTCTCTTATACACATCTCCGAGCCCACGAGACGCGTA
>URJU01000268.1 GCA_900548315.1 uncultured Coprococcus sp.
AAATTCTTTCAAGTTCCTGTAAACGTTTCGCCTGTAACTCTTCGACCTTAGCCCTCTGCTTATCAAGAGCGCTTTCTTTTCCAGCAAGGCTTGCTTCCTTCTTCTCTACTGCCTCGGTCTTCTTGTCAAGATTCTCCTCACGTGCAAGAATTCTCTTCTCCATACGTGATAATTCTCCACGTCTGTCCTTTACTTCCTTTTCAAGGTCATTACGTGTCTTAAGGGAATCTTCCTTTGCCTCAAGCAGTATCTCGCGCTTCTTAGCTTCGGCGGTCTTCTGAGCTTCATCGATAATCTCTCTTGCCTGTGACTCTGCTCTTCCTATCTTGGTCTCAACTATATTCTTGCGATATGCAATAGCTATAAACCATGTAGCGACAAGCAGTCCAACTACAACAACAGCGACTATCACCCATACTATTGGTGAATCCACAGGAGCACCTCCTTATTAAGTTTTCATTGTACAAGAATACAACTATTTAAGTTTAATATTTTTAAGTAATTATGTCAAGTAATTGTGTCCAATTACCGGTTCTTTTTTTGACAACAGTACAATAAGTATTCGTCCTACAGACTATTCTTCTCATCCCGATCATCTGACAATATATATCTTATACCCTCAGTGATCTTCCTATAATCAAACCCTTTGCTATACATATATGACATCACTTTATTTCTTTTCTCAACCAAATCTGCAGATGAGTATTTTTTCTGCAGTAATGCAATTACTACGTCCAACTCATCCTGTTCACAGTTATCATCAATCGCACGCTTAATTATATCTCTGTCTATATGTTTCCCCTCAAGTTCATATTCTATTACACGCATGCCCTTCTTACGCATATTTCTACGGACAAAACCACACACATAACGATAATCATCTATGTAACCGTAGGATTTAAGTTTTTCTACAGTATGTTCGATTATCTCGTGATCATAATACAGTTCCCTGAGTTTCTTCCTGATATCATACTCACATTTATCCGAAAATTTTATCAAGTTGACAGCCTTATTCATAGCTCTTCTGAAAAGATATTCTTTTCTAAATTCAGAGAAAGCCTGCTCATCAACTTCTTCCCCCGCACGAATCCTCAACCTTCTGATATCAGATGAATATACAGATGCATACGGCTCATAATCTATGTACAGACAATATCTCTTGTCATCTATTTTCCTGATATCCGTGACCGTCATCCGTAGTTCTCCCTCTTAATGTTAACTGTGTTACTGTTAATCAATCCTCGCCGTTATCGGCAGTATCTGCACCGTCTACACTGTCACCTGCCACGCCGAGGGTCTCCCTAACCTTCTGCTCGATCTCCGAACATATTGCCTCGTTATTCTCAAGATACATCTTGGCATTCTCGCGTCCCTGTCCTATCTTATTGCCATTATACGCATACCATGCACCAGATTTATCCACTATATCATTGGCAACCGCAAGATCAAGTATATCTCCAACCTTTGAAATGCCCTTACCAAATACAATATCAAATTCAGCCTCCTTGAAAGGAGGTGCCACCTTGTTCTTGACTATCTTGACTCTAGTTCTGTTACCTACTATCTCTCCTCCCTGTCTGAGTGTATCTATGCGTCTTACGTCAAGTCTTACTGATGCATAAAACTTAAGCGCACGACCACCTGTAGTAACCTCAGGATTTCCAAATACAACTCCAACTTTCTCTCTAAGCTGATTGATAAAAATAACTACGCAATTTGTCTTGCTCACGACCGCCGTAAGTTTCCTGAGTGCCTGCGACATGAGTCTGGCATGTAGTCCCATATGTGAATCCCCCATCTCGCCATCTATCTCCGCTTTAGGAACAAGTGCCGCAACCGAGTCAACAATAACAACATCAACCGCACCGGATCTCACCATCGTCTCTGTTATCTCAAGTGCCTGTTCACCACAATCTGGCTGTGATATATACAGATTATCAATATCTACTCCAATATTTCTGGCATATGTAGGATCAAGTGCATGCTCAGCATCTATAAATCCAGCTATACCGCCTCTCTTCTGTATCTCCGCAACAATATGCAGTGCAACAGTCGTCTTACCACTTGACTCAGGTCCAAACACCTCTATTATCCTGCCTCTTGGAACTCCTCCAAGTCCCAAAGCTATATCAAGACTAAGTGAACCTGTAGGGATCACTTCAATATTCATGTTAGCATTGGAATCGCCCAGTTTCATCACTGAACCCTTTCCATACTGTTTTTCTATCTGTGCAATAGCGGCATCAAGCTGTCTCTTATACACATCTCCGAGCCCACGAGACGCGTAGTAATCTCG
>URJU01000269.1 GCA_900548315.1 uncultured Coprococcus sp.
CGAGATTACTACGCGTCTCGTGGGCTCGGAGATGTGTATAAGAGACAGCTTCCACGCCATCCTTGTACAAAATCAGCGTAGGTACGCTGAACACTTTGTTTGATGCGGCAAGTCCTGGATTCTCATCAACATCAACATTGAAAAAGCTGATCGCATCCTTCATGTCCTCTGCAACAGTGTGAAATACCGGAGCCATCATCTTACAGGGTCCGCACCAGGTTGCCGAGAAATCAGCTACGGCAATCTTACTCGATTTTATCTCATCAAAATTATCTCCAACTACTTTCTTTACCATAATGTATCCCTCCTGACAATATTATCTGTAGATCAGTGCATTTTATGTGATATAGCTAGCATATCTTTTAATTGTATAATGTCATATATGAGTGCATCCGGTCAATACATTTTAATGGTGAAAATTAATCTGATAAAAATTAATCAAGCAGTCTTTTCATACTATCCATGCTTATAAGCAGAGTCGATGAATTATGGAGCAGTGCCGATGTTGTCGGCTGGATCACTCCCATCACACCGAGTATGATAAGTCCTGTGTTAAATGTAACTATCTTGCGGTAATTTCTGTTGATCCTGCTCATAAGCTTGTTGCTGAGTTCCTTAAGTGTGACAAGTTCATACAGATTGTCTGCACTGACCGTTATATCCGCGATCTCTCTGGCTATCTCAGCGCCATCGCTGACTGCTATGCCTGCATCCGATGCCGACAGTGCCGGAGAATCGTTGATTCCATCACCAACCATGATAACCTTGCGCCCAGCCGCCTTCTCGGACTCCACAAACCTTGCCTTGTCCTCCGGAAGTACCTCTGAGTAATACTCGTCCACGCCTACCTGTTCAGCTATAGCCTGGGCAGTTCTCTCACTGTCTCCAGTCATCATGACTACCTTGCCGATGCCGAGTTCCTTGAGTCTTCTCACGACCTCCGCAGATTCAGGTCTCACAGGATCCTTTATCGATATTACTGCTGCAAGCTTGCCGTCTATTCCCATGAACAGATGTGAGTGAGACTTTGAAAGTGATTCGTAAAGTTCTATCTTATCCTCCGGTATCACGCAGCTTTCATCCTCAAATACAAAGTGATAACTTCCTATGATGACTTTCTTGCCATCTATACTTGATGAGATTCCATGGGCGACAACATACTCAACCTTGGAGTGCATCTCCTCATGCTCTATTCCCTTTGCCGCAGCTCCGGCCACAACAGCTCTCGCCATCGAATGAGGGAAATGTTCCTCCAGACATGCCGCTATCTTGAGCAGCTCATCAGGGTCTCTGCCATCAAATGACACTACACGCACGAGTGTCGGCGATGCCTTTGTGAGCGTTCCCGTCTTGTCAAATACTATGGTGTCCGCCTCCGCCACAGCCTCAAGGAATTTGCCACCCTTGACTGTGAGATGATGCTTATTTGCCTCCTGGATAGCCGACAGAACAGCTATAGGCATAGACATCTTGAGCGCACATGAATAATCGACCATGAGAACAGCAAGCATCTTTGTTATATTTCTCGTGAGCAGGTATGTGAGGATAGTTCCGCCGAGAGTCCATGGAACCAGACCGTCTGCAAGATGCTCTGCCTTGCTCTCAAGTCCTGACTTGAGTTTCTCCGACTCCTCGATCATAGCCACTACTTTATCATATCTGCTTGTCCTGCCAGTCTTTGTGACTCTGACCACAAGCTCGCCTTCCTCTACAACTGTACCTGCATACACAACATCGCCAGCTCCCTTGTGAACAGGAACAGACTCTCCTGTAAGAGATGACTGGTTGACCATTCCCTCGCACTCTGCCACAACTCCGTCAAATGGGATCACGTTGCTCATATGAACTACCACAAGATCATCCTTTGCGATCTTCGCGCTGTCCATAAGCACATCACAGTCATCTACTCTTACCCATACCTTGTTGATGTTGAGTGACATACTTCTGGCAAGTCCTCCAACGGACTTCTTGTGCGTCCACTCCTCAAGGATCTCGCCGATCTCAAGCAGGAACATAACTGAACCTGCCGTTGCAAAATCATTTGTTAGTATAGATGCCGTGATGGCTGTTGCATCTAGAACCGGCACCTCAAGTTTCCTGTCTGCGAGACACTTCAGGCCCTTGCCTATATACTTGAGCGCCTTCACCGATGTAAAGCAATATCTGAGCGGCATCGGCATGATCCACTTCTTGGTCATATACCATGCAGCCTTCCAGAACAGCTTATCCTCTGTCTCTTATACACATCTGACGCTGCCGACGATACG
>URJU01000270.1 GCA_900548315.1 uncultured Coprococcus sp.
GATGCCGGGTCTCTTTTTGATGGGAAAGAAGGCCCAGACAATGTAATAGAAGTAAAACGAACCATTGGCAAAAAGGGACGTTATATACTTTTGGCAGCTATTGTTATCGTAGCAGCAGGTCTTGTGTCTGCTTATCTGAGATATAATACTATAAAGACATATGAGGGGTTCACTGTTGTGAAATCGGTGGATACATCAGGAGATAATATCGCTGATTATTATGTTTTTGCTGGAAATGTTCTTAAGGTCACTAAAGATGGCGCGTCCTATATAGATGAGACGGGCACGGTGAAGTGGGATGTAAGTTATGCTATGAAAATGCCAAAGACGGAAGTTTGCGGCAGTTATGCTATAGTAGCAGACATGAATGGTAAAGATGTATACATATTTACAACTGAAGGCGAGGTGAGCCGCCAGACCCTGAGTTATGATATTGCTAATGTAGATATTGCAGAGCAGGGAGTTTATTGCCTTGTGCTATCGGGGGAAGATGGTTCATATATATGTGAATATGACAAAGACAGTAAGATGATATATGAGAAAAAAGCATCGATAGATAAAGATGGATATCCATTGGATATTGATATTTCAAATGATGGTGTAAAACTAATTGTCAGCTATCTCAGAGTAAATGGAGTCAAGACAGAGACTGTGCTCGCAGCATACAATTTTGGATCTGTAGGACAAAATAAAAATGCTGACAGACTTATGGATTCTTATACGGTGGAGGATTCGGTTTACCCAACAGTAAAATTTATCGACAACGATACAATAGCATGCTTTGGAGACAAAGATATAAGGATTTATACAATGCCTGAGGAGCCGAAGGAGAAGACGGTCATAGATCTGGAGGGGAGAGAAATGCAGGGGGTATTCTATAATTCTTCATGTGTAGGCTATATTTCTCTTGCAAGCTCGGATTCGGGATCAAAGTATAGGATATATGTATATGGAACAAATGGGGCTCAGAAATCAGTCATAGGATATGATGGATCATATGACAAGATATATGCAGCTCAGGGTGAAATAATAGTTGTTGGAGATATGGATTGCAATATATTCAGACTTAATGGAAGTGCAAAGTTCAGTCACTCATTTGCAAAAAAATTGGTAAATGTTGTTCCTGATGCAAATGAAGAGGAATATGTAGTTATATCAGAAAACGAGACACAGGTAATTGCATTGAAATAGTAGTTGATCGGCAAAACGGGTACAGAATAGGAGGTACGAGGAGGAATAGTATGAATCTGATGCTGTTGGCATGTCTTGCGATAGTTTTACTTTGTATACTTCTGGGATATCACAGAGGTCTGCTTAAAAGTGCGCTCGGCACAGTCGGTATAGTAGGGGCAATCCTGCTTGCGAACGTGTTCAATCCATATATCAAGACTTTTATCTGCGAACATAGTGAGCTGAGGAATATCGTGAGACAAAGAATAGAGATTGGATTGCGCGTGGAAAGATTGGATGATCAAGACTCAGTATATGGAAAAGAATGGTATCTGGAGAACACGGATCTTCCTGAAATAGTCAAAAACTATATCAGAAGTAATGATGGTGTAAGAAATGGGCAGGAAAATTTGGAGATGTACTCGAAGCAGGTGGTTGATTATCTTACTGATATGGTTATGAATGGAATCTCATATTTTATTACATTTATGTTTGCTGTATTGATAATAGTTATCTCGCTGGCACTTTCAAATGTTATCAGTGGTATACCTATAGTTGGAGGAATAGATAAGGCTGGAGGAATTGTGTTTGGGTGCGTTCAGTCTATAGTTATAATATGGTTTTTTATGTTTATCATTACACTTTTTTCAGCTCTTGATTGGGGAGCGGATATGATGAAAATGGTCGATGACAGTAGGTTGTTGGCTTTTGTATACAAAAAGAATATTTTCTTGAAAATAGTTGTTGACATATTGGGTAATATTTAGTATAGTTTCACTTGCTGGTCATGATCAGCATGAGTTGACGGCTAAAGCATTCTCTGATCACTGGAATATGCTGATAAAGAAAATGAAAAAAGTTGTTGACATACACACATCAGTGTGGTAATATTTAGAAGTTGTCGCCGAAGAGGTTGGGCATTAACAATCGAAACAATCTTGAAAAAAGATAAAAAAGTTGTTGACAAAGAACTTCAAATGTGATAACATATAGAAGTTGTCGCTGAGAGGCGAGGACGCAAAGAACCTTGAAAAATTAACAACATGACAACCCTGAAATTCCAAACAAGAATTTC
>URJU01000271.1 GCA_900548315.1 uncultured Coprococcus sp.
CCTTATCGTCGGCAGCGTCAGATGTGTATAAGAGACAGGTTTTATATTAATACGAGATTTAAATCTGTAATTTTCAACTATACAAAGGAGTTAAACATAATGGATAATTTTAATATCAAGAGCATCCTTGTGATAATGTTTTTATTTTTTATCGGTTGTATCATGGGCTGGTGCATAGAGGTCATATTCAGGAAATTCTTTTCCAAGAGCAACCCGAGCCACAAATGGATAAATCCGGGATTTCTGATCGGACCATACCTGCCGCTCTACGGTTCAGGTCTTGTCGTTCTGTATCTGTTATCACTCATTCACATTGATGCAGTCGATTCGCATCCTGTTTTACAGAAAATTCTGATCATACTGATAATGACAATAGCAATGACCGTTGTGGAGTATATCGCCGGCCGTATATTTATAATAGGCATGAACATCAAGCTTTGGGACTATTCGGATGAATGGGGAAACATTCAAGGTATCATATGTCCTCTGTTCTCTTTCTTCTGGGGACTGATTGCAGCACTTTACTATTTCTTACTACATCCGCATATATTAAATGCTGTGTACTGGCTTGCCGACCACCTGACATTTTCCTTCTTCATCGGATTCTTCTACGGAGTGTTCGTTATCGACTGTGTAGTATCGTTCAACCTCATGAACAAGGTCAAGAAATTTGCAAAGGAGAACGACCTCATAGTACGAGTGGAGGAACTCAAATCAAAAATTGCGCTGGATAGAGAAAAGCGCAAGGAGAAACCAAGTTTCCTTCTTATCCTCCACGACACAGCATCAATCAAGCGTGCATTTGAGGATCATCCTGAAAACTTTTCAATAGCAAAAAAAATTAAGGAAAAAGCAGAGCAGCTTACTGAAAATATAAAGGAAAAGAGTGAGGTTATCAGCGAAACCATCAAAGAAAAAAGCGAGGGAGCAAAGGACAGACTGGCTGAAACGCTCTCCCGAAACGACTCATCCGATGTGGCCGATACTGATCTGTTTGACAATTCACACCGCAACATCACTGACAAATCAGGCGATAACAAACAATAAACTATTCAACATACATTAGAAAAGCGCTATCCGGCATGACCGGATAGCGCTCTTTTTATCTCTTTATCTCTTTAGCCGATGCAGCGGCACTTGTATATGTTCCTCTTGAGGCTATTACTGTGTATTGATATCTCCGTCCTTTTGCAGCACTCTTATCTGTCCAATTGAGTGATTTGGGCTTTTTAAGTGTAACCATCCTTTCCCAATTCCCGGATGAAATCTTCCTGTACACATAGTATTTGTCCACTCCTACAGATTTTGTCCAGCTCACAGTCACCCCCTGTTTTGCCTTCTTAAGCCCAACTGATGGCGCCTTCAGATACACTATCGTTGCAGGAGTGTAAGATCCTCCAGTTGTCTTTTTATACGGCATGACCGCATATGTGTATTCCTTGCACTCACTGACTCTGTTGTCGATCCAAGATGTAATACCTGAATTCACAGTTTTCATCAACCTGTATGATCCGGCCTTTGTCTTCCTGTATATCTTGTATGAATCAGCCCCTTTAACTCTATTCCAAACTATCTTCACTCCGCCAGCCTTATTTCCGGCTTTCACGTTTGCACTGCCGAGAAATAATCTTGACACCTGAGTTGCCTTACCTATCGTATACTTGTTATATGCCGCTACCTTATATGTATAAGTTGTGCCACTTGAAACCCTGCCGTCCAGAAGTGATGATGTGTTGACACTCTTTAACAGCTGGAAACTTCCATTCTTTGTCTTTCTGTATACTCTGTAGCCGGTTGCACCTGAGACTTTGCCCCATGTGAGTTTTATTCCCTTTTTATTAGGCGCTGTCTTCACTGATACCTTTCCAAGCTGTAATTTTGGAGTTGATACAGTCTTTTTATAGCTGCACTTTTTGCATGTATACTGCTTTGCACCAGTTGATGCATATGTCGCTTTCTTTATTACTGTTCCCTTGTTCCAACTGTGCTTAAGACACGGATTCAGAAGATATGCATCTCTTGCCTTACACATAGGTGAGTCCGATATCCACACAACGATCTGCTTGTTGTGCCATCCCATGGCATATATATTGATTCCATCTGAATAACTTCCTCTTATATCATAAAGCAGTGTATACTCATTCTTTGGTGAATCCAGATCTATCCTGCCTATGTATCTCGCTGTGTTAAAGTAAAGAGACTCCTGGGCAAGAAATATTGAGCCGAACTGTCCGTTATAG
>URJU01000272.1 GCA_900548315.1 uncultured Coprococcus sp.
TTACTACGCGTCTCGTGGGCTCGGAGATGTGTATAAGAGACAGGTATTAGTCGTCCTCTTCAGGAACATAATGTCTTGAGGTGTAATACTCAAATATATCTTCTGATTTGTCGTATGGAAGGAACTGTGAGCGCTCCCTCACGATCCATTCATCGCCGTTGTGAATTACCTCGCCAAATACATAGCAGTTGTTATGCTTTGCGTCTTCACATGCCTTGAAGATAGCATCCTCTCTGACATAAACCTTTTCAGTGTGCTTACATTTTATGAGTGCAAATACATTATCAACCTCTGCAAGACACTGTTTGTGGAGATTGCCATTGTATATGTAGAGGAAGAGTATGATACGTCCGACATTTTCACCTCTGTCAAGGTAGATACGCATCTCCTCATCAATTCCTTCTTTTTCGCCGGTTCTTTCATCGCCCTTGAGGACAACAGAATCGCTGCGGCTGTATTTGTGACCCCAGAATACCAACTCAGGATCCGAGCCGTCGTTGTGTTCAACGATGGCAGCAAGATTGAGATCGTAGGTATCTTCTGAGGTGGCACTCATAATGCTGTCTATAGCTATTTTTATTTTTTTCTTGAGATCGACTTTTTTGGCATCCCAGCCTATGCCGACTGTTAGTTTGTTATCATCTTTTACAACAAATTCATTCATAAAAATACCCCCTAGTGTAAGAAGAATAACAGTGTATCAATGAAGAAAGTAGGTACAAGAATGGCAACTGACCATGCAAGATATCCTACAAATGAAGGCATCTTGATACCATTTTCTTCAGCTATTGAGCGCACCATAAAGTTTGGTGCATTTCCAATGTAAGTGTTTGCACCCATGAATACGGCACCACATGATATAGCCATCAGCATAACCTGAGGTACGATACCCATAGCTGTACTTATACCCTCAGTAAATCCACTGGAAGCAGCGGTCGTGAAGAATACAAGATATGTAGGTGTGTTATCAAGGAAACTTGACAACAATCCGGTCATCCAGAAGAACTGTGCCGGGTGTGTGAGTCCGAGCTCTGAGCCTCTCGCCTTGAGGATGAGAAGAGCCGGGATCATGGTTATGAATATACCGATGAACAGTATGGCAACTTCTTCGATGGCATCCCATGTGAAGTTATTTGCCTTGCGGACTTTTTTGCTTGTTGTCTTGAATGACAGGAGTGCAGCAGCGAGCATGATGACGATCTCGATGATTGAAGCCCATGAGAGAGTCACACCTTCACAGAAGTTGATGCCCTTTGCAAATACAGGGAACTTCATAGGAAGAACGCCGCTGAGTATAACTGCGCCGACTATCATGACAAGGAATATGATATTGTGTGCGCCCTTGAGTCTGACGGGCTTCTTTGTATCCTTGTCAAATACAGGCTGCACACGTCCGTCAGCAATATCCTTCTTGTATGCTCTGGTGTCGAGAAAGAAGAATACTGTAAGGAGTATGATAAGGTTTACCACCATAACCTTTGCCAGACGCAGACTCCAGAAGAAGTCAACTCCATTCATAAATCCCATCAGGAGTGGAGGATCACCAACAGGGGTGAGACATCCACCGATATTTGATACGAGGAAGATGAAGAAAACTATGATCTGTACTTTCCTTCGTCTCCATTTATTTGCCTTGATGATAGGGCGGATCATGAGCATACTGGCACCTGTGGTACCGATCCAGCTTGAAAGAAGTGTTCCTATCAGCAGAAGAATCACATTAAGTTTTGGAGTTCCGGCCAGATCGCCTTCAAGTGATATATTGCCTGCAACACAGAAGAGCGCGAAGAGCAATACTATGAAAGTGAGGTAGTCGCCTATCATTACTTCCAGCAACTGCTCGCCCATGGTTCCAAAACCGTGGAATATGGCAAATGGTATTAAAAATAAAAGAGACCAGCCGGCAACGGCCCACTGCTTGTGCTTATCCCACCATTCACCGGCGATAAGTGGCATGACCGCTATACATAGAAGCATACATACGAAAGGGATGCACCATGTAAGGGGAAGCTCGGCGCCAAGAGACTCAGAACCGGATTCGCTGCTTGCCGCCAGAACATTTATCTGTGAAAGACCAATGAGAGAGATAAATGTGCCAAGACCTAGGAATAACTTGTTTTTCATTGTTTTTGCCTCCTATTAATTATAATTGAAAAACCTTATCTATGCTAACAAATATATGGTCTGTCTCTTATACACATCTGACGCTGCCGACGATAAGGC
>URJU01000273.1 GCA_900548315.1 uncultured Coprococcus sp.
GAGCCTTATCGTCGGCAGCGTCAGATGTGTATAAGAGACAGCATTTGTTTTTTTAGAATAAAGCCTGTATGTGCATGAATATAATATAATAAATAGATTTATAGGATTGAGATTTATGTTCACTAAAAAGAAAATAGTACATATCTGTCTGCTGATAGTGTTCTTTTTATCCGTTGAAGTGTTAACTCCTGCATGTAAAGTGAGAGGTGAGGATACGGATGAGAATTATTTGACTTCCGAGGAAACACAGGATTTGCAGAGCCCACATGCCCCCGAGGTATCTGATGATTACAACGTGGATATAAAATCACCAAGCGCAATATTGATCGAGGCTGAATCTGGTCAGGTGATCTATGAAAAAAACTGTGATACAGCCATGGCACCGGCATCGGTCACAAAGGTTATGACATTACTTCTCACATTTGAGGCGATGGATGAAGGAAATTTTTCTCTTGATGATACAGTTGTGGTGAGTGATCATGCAGCATCCATGGGTGGTTCACAGTGTTTTTTTGAGACGGGTGAGGAACAGACGGTGCAGGATATGATAAAATGTATAATAATAGCGTCCGGTAATGACGCTGCCGTTGCAATGGCAGAGAAAATAGCCGGTTCAGAATCTGCGTTTGTAAATATGATGAATGAGAGAGCTAAGGAACTTGAGATGAAAAATGCATCATTTAAAAATGCATGTGGGCTCGATATCGCCGGTCATCAAATGTCAGCAAGGGATATATCCATAATGTCCAGGGAACTTATCACAAAACATCCAGAGATATTTGACTATTCGAAAATATGGATGGATTCCATCGTACATAAAACAGCGCGAGGGGAAAAACGGTTCGATCTTGTAAACACCAATAAATTTCTTAATATGTACACTGGAGCAACAGGGTTGAAAACCGGATATACCAGTACTGCCAAATAT
The DNA here is from genome assembly GCA_900548315.1 of uncultured Coprococcus sp. Classification (GTDB taxonomy): domain Bacteria; phylum Bacillota; class Clostridia; order Lachnospirales; family Lachnospiraceae; genus Coprococcus. The sequence continues at coordinate 929 of URJU01000273.1, forward strand.
TGCATGTCGGCAACAGCCGAGAGAGAAGGAATCCAGCTCATAGCTGTGATCATGGGAGGTGAGACAAAAGATATAAGAAATGGGGATGCCTGTCGCCTACTCGATTACGGTTATTCTAAATGCCGCAAATATGTTGACAATAATGTTATTAAAGAAAATAAATTAAGTGTAGACAAAGGCATATCAGATTATGTTACAATTAAAACCAAGTCAAAATTTGAAAGTATATTGATAGGCAGCGAGAGTGAGGACGATGTCAGCAAGAAGGTTAAAATCAAGGAGAACATTACAGCACCTGTTAAAGATGGTGATGAACTTGGTGAGATATGTTATTATGCTGGTGACAGATATATGGGAAAAGTAACAATATATGCCGATGAAAGAGTTGATGCAATGAATATGGGATATGCGATGAGGAAGGTTTTTAAAAGGTTGATCTTATGAAATGTTTTATAATAATAGTCATTGTGTTGTGTATGATAACGCTTGTGAACATATTAATTGAGAGCTATAGGGAAAATAGAAAAATATCTTTTTCAAATTACAGGATTAGGGATGGGAGAATAAAAAAAGATGCACGGATAGTTATGATATCAGATCTCCATAATGCAAGTTATGGAGATCACAATGAAAAACTTATTCGTGCGGTGAAGGTGATCAACCCTGATTTTGTGCTGGTTGCGGGAGATGTGATAGTAGGTAAACCAGGGCTATCAGTTGATACCGGCGTAGATTTCCTCAATGCACTTGGAAGTAATTTTCCAGTATATGTTGGAAAAGGCAATCATGAGATGCGTACCTCTATATATGACAAGTATGGCGACATGTGGACGAAACTATATGAAGGTACACAAAAGAGTGTACACTGGCTGATAAATGACAGTGTGTATCTTGATGATTACAATATAACAGTATATGGTCTTGATATTAAACCAGAATACTATCAAAGATTTAAGAAATTATATATGGACAAATCATATCTCAAAGGTGAACTGAACGTCCCGGACAAAAGTAAATATAATATATTGATAGGACACGATCCTGATTATTTTGAAGAATATTCTAAGTGGGGGGCTGATCTTACTGTGTCAGGGCATGTGCATGGGGGGCTGATCATAATCCCACGATTTGGCGGACTGATATCTCCTATGATAAGATTTTTTCCGAAATATTATAAGGGCGACTATACGATTGGCGATCAACATATGATAGTCAGTGCGGGGCCTGTCTCTTATACACATCTCCGAGCCCACGAGACGCGTAGTAATCTCGT
>URJU01000274.1 GCA_900548315.1 uncultured Coprococcus sp.
CGAGATTACTACGCGTCTCGTGGGCTCGGAGATGTGTATAAGAGACAGCTGTATGACCAACCATGTCAGGATTTGCAAAGTTGATGATGATCACATCATACTCACCGCCAAGGATGGCAGCATTGAGTTTCTCGCTTACCTCTGGAGCACTCATCTCAGGCTGGAGATCATATGTTGCTACAGCAGGTGACTTTACAAGGATTCTGTCCTCGTTCTTGTTAGGCTCCTCAACACCGCCGTTGAAAAAGAATGTTACATGAGCATACTTCTCTGTCTCAGCAAGTCTGAGCTGCTTAAGTCCCTTAGCTGCAAGGTACTCGCCAAATGTATTGTCTATTTCTTCCTTCTTGAATGCTACAAGCTTGTTAGGTATTGACTCATCGTAATCCTTGAAACAAACATATGTGAGTGGCATACGACCATTTGGTCTTTCAAATCCATCGAAATCGTCACAGCAGAATGCTCTGGTGATCTCACGGGCTCTGTCTGGTCTGAAGTTAAAGAATATAACTGAATCATTTGCCTTTACAAGTGATACCGGCTTACCGTTCTCTGTGATAACTGTAGGAAGAACGAACTCATCATAAACTTCCTTGTCATATGACTCCTGCATAGCTGCTACCGCATCCTCAGCCTGAACGCCCTCACCTGTCACAAGTGACTTGTATGCAAGCTCCACTCTGTCCCATCTGTTATCTCTGTCCATTGCGTAGTAACGACCCGACATAGATGCAACCTTACCTACACCGATCTCGTTCATCTTCGCAATAAGCTCCTCAAGGTAACCCTTGCCTGATGCAGGTGGTGTATCTCTTCCATCAAAGAATGGATGAACATATACATTCTCAAAGTTCTGTTTCTTGCAAAGTTCAAGGATTGCGTAAAGGTGTGTATTGTGGCTGTGAACGCCTCCATCTGAGAGAAGTCCCCAGAGATGAAGATCAGAATTGTTCTTCTTGCAGTTCTCTATAGCAGCGAGCATCTCCTCGTTCTCAAAGAAATCTCCATCAGCGATTGCCTTTGTGATTCTTGTAAGCTCCTGATATATGATACGACCTGCGCCGATGTTCATATGTCCTACCTCTGAATTACCCATCTGACCGTCTGGGAGTCCTACAGGAAGTCCCGAAGCTGCCCCCTGTACAAATGGTGCTGTAGCCATAAGCTTGTCCATAACAGGTGTATTAGCAAGTGCTACTGCATTACCCTCTGTCTTGTCACTGAGACCATATCCATCGAGGACCATTAAAACTACTGGTTTCTTACTCATAATTTTTCTCCTTTTTATTTATTCCGACTGCCATCATGCAGATAAATATATCCTACACCATGTCATGAGATAAGATCATCCACGCCATAGTCACACCGAGCAGTCTCTTAATCATAATTCACTCATTGAGATTATACTTATATAATGCTAATTTTTCAAGCTGTGATGACTCGCTTTATCAATGTTTTTTGTTATATTAGATACATATACCTGTAAATATAATCACTTGTATTTCCAGTTTTATGTTTCAGCGCATACTACATGTCAATATCCAGCTCAACCGGACAATGATCAGATCCCATGATATCGGTGTGGATCTTGGCATCGACAAGCTTGTCCTTTAAGCTTTCAGATGTGAGAAAGTAGTCGATACGCCATCCTGCATTCTTCTCCCTTGCCTTGAATCTGTATGACCACCACGAATATATATTTTCCTGGTCAGGATAGAAATACCTGAAGGTGTCAATAAAACCGTTATCAAGAAGTTCAGTCATCTTTTCTCTTTCTTCATCAGTAAATCCCGCATTCTTCCTGTTTGTCTTTGGATTTTTCAGATCTATTTCCTTGTGTGCAACATTCATATCACCACACACAATAACCGGCTTATTTTCTTCAAGTGTTTTCAGATATGCTTTGAAAGCGTCCTCCCATTTCATCCTGTAATCAAGTCTTGCCAGCTCATTCTGTGAATTCGGCGTATAAACAGTTACCATGTAGAAACTTGAATATTCCAGTGTTATTACACGCCCTTCATGATCGTGTTCATCTATGCCTATACCATTTGTAACACTCAAAGGTTCTTCTTTTGTAAAAATAGCCGTTCCCGAATACCCCTTCTTATCCGCATAGTTCCAGTACTGATGATATCCTGTCTCTTATACACATCTCCGAGCCCACGAGACGCGTAGTAATCTCGT
>URJU01000275.1 GCA_900548315.1 uncultured Coprococcus sp.
TGGTATTGGAGTAGAACCCGTAACAGTTGCCCAAGAAAGAGAGAAGATAGCTAGAGACAACTATCATAAGCTGACTAAAATCCTTATATCGCGCAACCTAACCATCACAACCATGGAGTCTGCCACCTCAGGGCAGATTGCATCCCTCATCACAGACACGGAAGGCTCATCCGCGGTGCTTAAGGGCGCATTTGTCACCTACTGCAATGAGGCAAAGATCATGCAGGGAGTTCCGTCGGAGATCATAGATAAGTACACAGTATACTCAAAGGAAACTGCAGGCGCCATGGCGAAGGCGTGCAGGAAGGCATATAATGCGAATATAGGAATCGGCGTGACTGGAACAATGGGCAATGTTGATCCGGCAAATCCTGATGTTTCAGTTCCTGGACAGGTGTATTTTGCCATAGACATAGATGGCAATGTACAGGCATATTACGTGGAGTTGCCACCACAGCCGTCCAGGCTTGCGTACAAGCTGGCGGTTGCGGAGGAGATATATGAGGAGCTTGTGAAGAGATTGGTATAATACTGAATTATTTGAAGGTTTCATTTGTCAAATATAGAGGTTATAATGATGGTGTATACAATCAAAATGCGGTGGTAAGTCTAATGCTTGAGGGCGATTTTCAGAGCTATTGGTCTGGAACTGCATCATACAGTGTGCCATAGTATCTCTTATAAATATGGATTTCGATGGGTTAAGGACTGCAAATAAAGACGATGTTTTTACTTATCTGATCCATCTAGCTTATCAGAGAAAGAGTAATTTTGCATTTGTGTTAAATGAGAAGATAAGGCAGGAACTTATAAGGGCAACGAAAGACGTGGAATGAAATATTACTTTAAGTCAATAAGGGAATTGCCGACTGGAAGGGGCGTTGCGGATTTTGTGTTTATACCGAAGTCGGAGTTTAGACAAGATTATCCAGCACTTGTAGTGGAGCTTAAGTGGAACAAGTCTGCGGAGACTGCGCTCAGCCAGATAAATGATAGGATTTATCCGGAATCAATCAAAGGCTACACAGGAGATATACTTTGGGTAGGAATCAACTATGATAAAGCCGGCAAAAAGCATGAGCGCGTACTGGAAAAATGTGAGAAGAAGATTTTGTAAATATAATTATAACCTAAAAGGTCGCAGTGTATACTGTGACCTTATTTAAAGGGATGATTTACAAATAGAAAAACTGATATATGGAGGTGGAGAAAGATGAAAAAATACGATCAGAAGATTCTGAAAACGGCAATACCGGCATTTGTAATATCGGCTATATGTTATGCGAGCATGTGGGGAATAATGACAAGAACGGAGAATGCTTTTTTTTCTGGATACATAGGCGGCGGAGGTGTAGTCAGCCAGATAAGGAACATTTTTATATGTATTCTTGTAGGGGTGATACTTTTTGTTTTGCCATTTGAGAAGATATGTGATAAAACATACGGCGTAGTGCGTTATTGTGGATCGCTTTTTACAGATAAAAAGAAATTTAGAGATGCGGCGGCATTGTTTGTGCTTACGTTTCTGTATGCCGTTATCTGCTGGGCAAGTGTGACGTTTTCAATACATACCGACAGTGGACTTGATGATGGAGGACATTGGGGATTATTCGGTTCGGGAAGTGACGAAATATATGCTGTGGTGATAACGATACTCGCTTTTGTGGTTATGGTAAAGGGAATAGACCTTGTAAAGAAAAGTTGGAGTGGAGTTTTGTTCTGGTTTCTTATCGAACTTGCAAATGTTGTGAGTGTAAAACTTGTGACAGCCAAAGATGATCTCACATTTGCTATTGTATGTGCAGAAACGGTTATGTTTATTGTATACATGGCTGTTCAGCACAGGTTGAATATTGTGACTTGTCTATTATCACTGCTTTGTGGAGCTATACTTATATTTGCTGGATGTGATGAGGTATTTACCAGTAAGAATAAGATTTCAGGTTCGTCGATCATGGATGAACTGGATCAGGCTGGAACGGTGCCAGACAGGATTTTTGGAGCAAGATATAATATTACGATAATTGAACATCAGGCTGGAATTGGTTTGTGTATATTGTGGTTCATATTGTTTGTGATTTTGTCGATCGCTGTCTTTCTGTCTGCAGCAAGGCTTATGAAGGTATCTGCCAGACGTGGAACGTTTGTGCTTGGAATATATATGATAGAAG
>URJU01000276.1 GCA_900548315.1 uncultured Coprococcus sp.
GGTGGAGATTGCGCGTTGTGCAGAATTGGCTAAGTATTTTCGTGATAAGCTTGTTAAGAATAATCTTCCACTCTTTTGACTTATCGTCAGGTTGGAACAAATAGCTTTACAGTTAAGTATTATGTTGAGAAGTTTATTCTTGACATGAATACGATGAAGATAATTAGGGTTGACGAGTATCGCGACAAAAAGAAGATTAATCGTCCCGCAGGTTCGTTATTCTCTGTAGATGGAGAAATTTATCGAGTGGCACAAAAATGCAGTCGTGCATATGGAGAGTCGATCTTTGTGTATAAGACAAGTAAGAATTTTGATTTTATTAAAGATAAAAAGGTAGCAGAACTCACTGGTCAGAGTATAGTCCTGAGTGATGGTAGAAAGCCGATTTTGTTGCACACTTATTCTCAAGCAGGAGGAATTGAGGTGATTGACTATAGATGCTCTTTATAATAATTTGAAAAATGTTAAATAATAATGGCAAAGACAGTTTATCTTGGTATGATAGGCGATATCATGCATCCGGGTTACATTAACATCATTAACAAAGCTACTGAGTATGGCGATGTGATAATCGGTTTGTTCACTGATAAGGCGATTGCTAACCACCGTAGACTTCCTTATCTCACTTGGGAGCAAAGAAAGAACGTTGTTGAGAGCATCAGGAACGTATCAAGGGTGGTCCCTCAGGATGATTGGAGCTATGTCTCTAATCTCCTTAAGTACAAGCCTGATTACATCATTCATGGTGATGATTGGCAGGTTGGTCCTGACAAGTATATCCGTGATGAGGTATTCAAAGTAATGGAAAAGTTGGGTGGTGAGGTTATCGAGATTCCTTACACCCAAAACATCTCTGCTTCTGGTATCAAACAAGAGATTGATGCTCTTGGTGTAACTCCTCAGATGCGTCTTTCTTCTCTCCGTCGCCTTATTGCAGCTAAACCGATTGTACGTATTCTTGAAAGTCACAATGGTCTTACTGGCCTCATAGCAGAACATACTAAGGTAGAGGTGAATGGTCAGGAGCGTGAATTCGATGGCATGTGGGCTTCCTCCCTTACCGACTCTACCTCTAAGGGTAAGCCTGATATTGAGGCTGTCGATTTGACTACCCGTCTCCATGACCTCAATGATACCCTTGAAGTAACCACAAAACCTGTTATCTTCGATGGCGATACTGGTGGCAAGATTGAACACTTCGGTTTTACCGTTCGCACCCTTGAGCGCTTGGGAATCTCTTGCGTTATAATTGAAGATAAGGTAGGTTTAAAACAGAATTCACTTTTTGGTACTGATGCTGTACAGACTCAGGATACAATCGAAGGTTTTCAGGCTAAAATTCGTGCAGGTAAGGAAGCGCAAATTACTCGTGACTTCATGATTGTCAGCCGTTGTGAGTCTCTCATTGCTGGTAAGACTGTAGATGATGCTTTGGAGCGTTGTCATGCTTACGTAGAGGCAGGTACTGACGGTATAATGATCCACTCCAAAGAGAAGTCTGGAGAGGACATCAAGGAGTTTTGCTTGCGCTTTCGCGAGAAGAATGCTCATACTCCTATCATCGTTGTGCCTACTACTTATAACCAGTTCACAGAAGAGGAACTTGCTGAATGGGGTATTAATGTAGTGATTTATGCTAATCACATGCTTCGTTCTGCTTATCCTGCAATGGTTAAATGTGCAGAAACCATCCTCTATACTAGCCGTTCGCTTGAAGCATCTGAGCAGTACTGTATGCCTATCAAACAGATTCTTAATCTTATTCCAGGCACAAAGAAGAAGTAAACATTAATTTCTTACCCCTTAAACTATTTTACAAATGGTAAGACCCGAATTTTTTGTAAATATACTCAAGGAACAAGGCATAGACTTTTATGCTGGTGTTCCTGATTCGTTGCTCAAGAACATTTGTGCATATATTACCGACCACCTTCCTGCTGAGCAGAATATTATTGCTGCTAACGAAGGAGGGGCCATGGGTATTGCTGTAGGTTATCATTTGGCAACAGGTAAGGTGCCTGTAGTTTATATGCAGAACTCTGGTGAAGGCAATATCATTAATCCGTTTGCCTCTCTTACCGACAAGGACGTTTATAACATTCCTGTGCTCCTCGTTATCGGTTGGTGAGCTGTCTCTTATACACATCTGACGCTGCCGACGAT
>URJU01000277.1 GCA_900548315.1 uncultured Coprococcus sp.
TCGGCAGCGTCAGATGTGTATAAGAGACAGGCTCATAACACAGCTGTTTGGAACGGTGTGGGTGGTTTCTGTGGCACTTTTGTTCGTGTTTGTCCTTAAGCTTGGAATCGCAGGCGTCTTTCTTGCAGTCATAGTGGACGAGATCGTTAGATCATTTATCAATCTCGGCAAATATCTGAGGATAGTGAAGAACTGGAAAAGCACAGACTGGGATAAGAAGACTGAATTTACTAAACAGTGAGTGCGACATTTAGTGGTATATATAATTTAGAATAGGTGTATCAGAAAATAAAGTCTTATATGAAAGGGGAATATGATTTGATTTTAGAAACTAATAGATTAATATTACGTCACTGGCAGGAAAGTGACGCAGATATATTATTTGAATATGCAAGTGATCCTGATGTGGGACCAATTGCAGGCTGGCCTGTGCATGAGAGCAGGGAGTACAGCCTGGATGTGATACGGAATGTATTTAATGGACCGGAGTGTTACGCAGTGTGTCTGAAGAACAGCGGGCTGGTTGTTGGAGCCATCGAATTACTGTTAAATGGAAGAACAGATATGACAGCTCGCGATGATGAATGTGAGCTTGGATACTGGATAGGAAAGCCTCACTGGGGCAACGAATACGCACCGGAGGCGGCCAGGAGACTCATAGAACGTGGATTCCTTGACCTAGGTATGAGAACAATATGGTGCGGCTATTACGATGGCAATTCCAAGTCCCGCATAGTACAGGAAAAGCTTGGATTTGTGTTTCATCATACCTGTGATGAAGTGGATGTACCTCTTTTGAATGAAGTCCGGATAGGACATACGAATATTCTGACGAGAAAACACTGGCTGTCTGGAAAGATGAAGAATGCACTGTATGATCAGCTGGCCAGGGATTATTGCTGTGATGCGGCCGATATATATTCCAGTGACAATATATTCTCTGAATACAGACAGATAGCAGGGCAGAGGCAGTTCAAAGGACAGGAAAAGTGCCCGCTCAAAATAGCTGTGGTAAATGGCAAGTTGTTATTTACCGGTCGTAGAGAGATTGTAGATGAATGCAGAAAACGCTATGAGAATGCATCTGGCAAATGGTTCATGGATATAGAGAAATTTCGTGAGCTTGACAGTATTCTTTCCGGATACGGATGTAAATTGAAATCTGCTCACCCATTTTACCTTCCGACGGAACTGAGCGAACAGGCAGTGAGAAAAGATACTACAGATAAAACCGTTGATTTGATGATAAAAGAAGATTTTAACCTTGTCAGGTATACGGGGGATGAGATCCTGCAATTCAAAGGAGATGACAGATGGAATGAAGCATTTTGCTTTGATGATAACACTCCTGATGTGCTAGCTGTGGCTGCTGTATCAGATGGTGAGATTATTGGTATGGCTGGCGCAAGCGCTGACAGTGACGACTTCTGGCAGATTGGTATAAATGTTGTTCAAGATGCTGAGGGAAGGCATGTGGGTACATCGCTGGTATCTGAACTGACCAAGGATATACTCAGATGTGGTAAAATTCCATATTATGGAACTGGCATGTCCCATATAGCCTCCCAGAGAGTTGCCGCTGCGGCAGGTTATGATGTGTTCTGGTTTGAACTGCTGACGGGCAAGTAAAAGAATCGTTGACACATCTTCATGTTAATGATAAAATAATCACATCTAAGGGTCGTAAAACGACCGGAAAATAGTCAAATGCTATGACGAGGAGGAGTACATACATCCCCCCGATCAACAGAGAGAAGACGGTGGTGAGAGTCTTCATCAGGAATGTGTGGAAGGTAGCCTTCGAGCAGTGGATTGAAAGATTGCAGCATACATATTTGTCGGCTGTTGTCGAGTAGGTTTCAACGGTTTTCCCCGTTACAGGAATAAGATATTAATAATGATTACAGTGATAATTTATTATAGTATCTGATGAGTGCAGACATTTGTCTGAATTTAGGTGGTACCACGGATATGAACATATTCGCCCTAAGCGTAAAACAGTTGCGCTTAGGGCTTTTTCTATGCATGGGGTGCATATATACATCCCGAGGCGTAAGTTTAGATTATCATGAACTTTACAGGAGGTATAAGATATGGAGATCAATGGAGCAAAGATGTTTGTAAAAGCGTTGCAGGAAGAGGG
>URJU01000278.1 GCA_900548315.1 uncultured Coprococcus sp.
CAAATATATGGTAAAAATTCAACGAAAAAAAACGAAACTTTGCTATTTATTTTCCAAAACAAAAATATATTAAGTGTGGCTTGAAGACGAATTATGTGATAGAATGATAAGAGTTGTAATAACATTGTAATATTTGCTGTCAGGCAGGATAAGAGGTAGTAGATAGATTATGGAACACCAGTGGTCAAAGGCATATAAGCCGAAGAGAAAACTTTATGTATTGAGATCTCGGGAGGCGGAAGGGTTTGACAATTTTTGTCAGGAAAACGGATATGATTGGTATAAGATATTCAGCAATGTGTATAGGCCGCTGGCAAACAGGGCCTTATTTTATATGCCTGATAAGATGATGGATGCGGGATACTCAAGGCTTTGTGGTGGTGTTGAGATAGGTTACAGTGATATGGAACAGCTTCCACAGGGCTGTGTCAGTGTGACTATACCGGGGTTCGATGTGGTGGATATTAAGGGTTTTGACATATCCCTTATAGAGGATATACCAAGGCTTATGACTATGGCTTATTCATATGCTAAGCTGTATATAGAGACAGAGAAACTTCATATAGTTTCCAATCATAAGCTTCCATATATATGTTATATGGAGAGCGCGGACAGTCTATGCGTTGAGATACCTGTGTGGTCGAAAAAGACGAAGACGGAAGAGATGCTCACACTCGACAATATGAGCAAGAGGGATCTGTATGAAATTGCCTACAGAGAGCCGGCGACAGGATACTATAACTGGACATGGCTTAAAGAGAAACTGGAACAGTGTGAATATATAGGTCTTGATCAGTTTATATTTGCAAGGTTTGACATAAAGGGGTTCAGACTTATCAATAATGTCATGGGAAGAGATGTTGCAAAGGAATTGTTTAGATATGTGTGTGATGCGATGTCGAAACAGGATTGGATCCTGTATTCAGCAAAGTGTACAAGCGACGATTTTGCCATGATAATCAAATATATGCCTGAGGATGAGATAGTCAACAGGCTATATACATTCTTTGAGGAGATCGGTCAGCTTCCTACGAATAAAAAGTATAAGATATTCTATAGCTGTGGGTTGGTATTCTATGATGAGTTTGAGAAAATCAATATGTCCATGCGTATAGAGGATATGGCACAGATGGCTCATCTTCAGTGTATTAAGACCAATGTCAATGAGATAAAGATATACACGTCAGAGATGAAGAAGGAGTATGTAATGGCTCAGCAGTATAAGCTTGAACTGCCGGATGCCATTGAGAATGAAGATCTCATGGTATATCTCCAGCCTAAATATAACCCGCAGAATGACACACTTACCGGTGCTGAGGCTTTGATAAGATGGTTTTATAAAGGCGGAGATATTCTGTCACCTAAGTATTTTGTCCCGCAGTTTGAGGCAGACGGAACAATAGACATCATAGACAGATATGTACTTAGAAAGGTATGCAAAAAGTTCAAGGAGTGGAAAGAACTAGGATATCCATTGTATCCGATATCGTGTAACCTCTCAAGGCATCAGATATCGAGACCGGATCTGATATATATTTTGTGTGATATAGTGGATGAGTATGGAGTTGACCACTCGCTTATAGATTTTGAGATTACAGAGAGTGCTGATTTTGCAGATGTACAGTATCTCATAGAGGTACTGAATCAGCTGAAGGATAAGGGGTTCAAGATCTCTATGGATGATTTTGGAACCGGATATTCCAGTATGGCGCTGCTTAAGGATATGCCGCTTGACATTATCAAGATAGATAAGAGCTTTATAGATGGTATAGCAACAGGAGAGCTGAATAATAAAGACATGCTCATGACACAGGATATCCTGACAATGGCGAGACACCTGGGAATCAAGAGCCTTGCTGAGGGCGTTGAGACATTTGAGCAGAAGGAATACCTCAAAGAGTGGGGATGCCACTATATTCAAGGTTATTACTACAGCAAGCCGATACCTATTTCCGGATATGAATATCTTCTCAAGAAGATTGTGCTAGGCCAGAATTGACAATATATATGATATTATTTTTAGGGATCAGAAATTATTTTTGGTCCCTTTTTATGTGGGCGTGCAATGGGGACGGAGGGGACGGAGGTCTGTCTCTTATACACATCTCCGAGCCCACGAGACGCGTAGTAATCTCGT
>URJU01000279.1 GCA_900548315.1 uncultured Coprococcus sp.
ATCGTCGGCAGCGTCAGATGTGTATAAGAGACAGTATATGAAGAGGTGGACTTGCACTGGTCGATCCAGTTGATAAGTTCAACTTATTTTGACGAGGAGGATGAGGACTGGAACTGCTATGAGGAGTTTACGACAGGGGAAGATCTGTACGAATGGCAGCAAGATACCGGCTGGGAGGAGATACTTGACATTTCCGGTGCGATGATCAAGAGGTATCTTGCGGAAGGAAAATACGCAGGGGAGCTGAAGAAGTATGAGGCTGTTGCTGCCGGATTCGTGGACGGCGATGTGGAAATCCTGTACAGAAGATAGAGTGTTATGGAAACTAGTATGTAGTAGAAAATTTAAAATCTAGTGGGTAGTAGGAAATTGAGTGAATTGTGGGAAAACGAAAGCATTATAAGAAATAATGCATGTTGTATGAAAATGTGTGAGTTGTAGAAATATAGTATGTATTGCAAAAAAATGTGATAGGTGGGTGACAACATGAAAACTTTATATGTATCAGATCTGGACGGTACGCTGCTTCGCAGCGATGAGACCACATCCGAGTATACAAACAGTGTAATCAATAATCTGACAGACAGAGGGATGATATTCTCTTATGCCACAGCGCGCTCACTTATCACAGCGAAGAAGGTGACAAATGGACTGTGGGCAGAAATTCCACTGATCGTATACAATGGATCGTTTATCGTAGACAATGTTACCGGTGAAGTCCTTGTTGCGAATTACTTTGACAAATCGGTAAGAGCAGTGCTTGACGATCTATTCGGTAATCAGATATTTCCGATAGTGTATGCGCGGATAGATGGCATGGAGAAGTTTTCATATGTCCCGGAGCTGTGCACAGATGGTATGAAGAAGTTCCTGCTCAGCAGGCAGGGGGATGTCAGGACAAATGTCGTAAAGTCTGCGGAGAACTTGAAAATTGGAGATATTTTCTACATAACCTGCATTGACAGTCCGGAAAAATTAAAGCCGTTGTACGATAAGTATAAGGATAAATTTCACTGTGTATATCAGAAAGACATTTATACAGATGAACAATGGCTGGAGATCATGCCGTTTGAGGCATCCAAGGCAAATGCGATAAAACAGTTGCAGAAAATACTGGAGTGTGACAGAGTGATCGTATTTGGAGATGGCAGGAATGATATAGATATGTTTGAACTTGCAGACGAAAGCTACGCAGTGCAAAATGCTGATGAACAGCTTAAAAGGTATGCCACATCGGTTATATCATCCAATGACGAGGATGGGGTGGCGCACTGGCTTGAGGATAATTATATCGTAAAATGACGAAAACTTATGGGTAAAAATCCAGGTTGAGTATAACGGTAAATATACATAAAAATCAGGTTGTAATTTGCGCAGAGCAGGGTATATAATGACACTACACATTTATAATCTTAAGTAAATATGCTAATATGATTGTGAAACACAAGTTGCACCACGAGATAAGGTGCTTGAATAGGGAAAAGGACAATTGCGGTTATGTAGGATAATATTGTAATTGTCTTAGAAAGTGAGAAGGAGAACATATCTTATGGAAAAGAAAGAACTGATATACTACAGACTGGATGAGGTGGATGAGAAGATACTTGCCATGCTTCAGGATAATGCACGTGTATCACTCAAAGATATAGGCGCTGAGGTGTCCATGTCACCTACAGCGGTTGGAACAAGAATAGACAGGATGCTTGCCGAGGGCGTGCTTGAGGGTTTTACGACCAAGCTCAATCCGGAGGCTATGGGTCATTATATCAAGGCATTTATCAATCTGGAGGTTTCACCGGAGCAGAAAGCTGAGTTCTATCCTTATATAGATAGTGTGTTAAATGTTGTGGAGTGCAACTGCGTGACAGGAGATTACTCAATGCTCATAGAGGTACGTTTCAAGACAACAGCAGATCTTGATCATTTTGTTGGCGAGCTTCAGAGATTTGGCAAGACCAAGACTCAGATCGTATTCTCCACAAATGTAAAGCACAGGTGCAGATACTGGAAGAATGATCTTCATCACAGTGAGGATAAGAAGTGAAAAGTGAAAACTGTGTCGAAAAGACTTTGGATCTTAAACTCAGTTGGGCTTCCCAAAAACAATAAAATG
>URJU01000280.1 GCA_900548315.1 uncultured Coprococcus sp.
CGCGTCTCGTGGGCTCGGAGATGTGTATAAGAGACAGCCATCCGCAATACCCTTTACTATCTTATTCTGATAGTCATCTGTGACGAGAAGTGCCTCCTCAGATGCAGTCGTCATATAACCGACCTCAACTATTGTGACTGGCACTGTACTCCAGTTTATTCCACTCATGGAATCCGTCTCCCATATACCATCGCTCTTTGCTCCAGTTGAAGCTATCAATCCGGATAATACATCAGTTGCAAGATCCTTACATTTATCGTAGATGCCGGAATTGTATGGGTTTGATGCCGTCTGACATACCGTCATAACTCCGGTTGCCGTATTGTCAGTAGAACCATTGGTGTGTATCTTGATGACTGCCTCTGCATTCAGGTTATTCGCATACTCAGCCCTGGTTGCATTACTTATATCCACATCATTGCTGGTTCTTATCATCTTGACATTATATCCTCTGGCTGTCAGCTCCGTCTCAAGTTTCTTTGCAATCTGAAGATTCAGCTCGTACTCAGCTATACCTGTGGAAACGCCGGTGTTGCCCGGTGTAGCTTTCACCTTCGTCTCTGTGGCTGCAGGTCCTATCGGTTCCTTCTCCTCATTTGCTGTCTGCTGATGTCCTGCGTCTATGACTATCATCCTGCCATTACCCACATTTGACTTGACTGCAGTCTCTGTTGTAGAATCCGATGAATCCTCTGTTGTTGTCTCAGACTTGGCATCTTTTTTATCTCCGCCAACAACTTCAAGAAGTTCTGAGAAAATATAATACTCACCACCATCTATGGAAACTTTGCTCCACTCATCGTTGTATCCAACTCTGTCAAGCTCTACGTCATTTGCAAGCTCCTGATATACCTCACCATCTGTTGATGGTGTAGTTCTCACATTGACATAATCCAATGTCTTAACCTTGTCATTACAAATGGTAAATCCATCCTTATCTTTCTGTGGCTGAGCCTCTGTTGTTGCCTCCGTTGTCGCCATCGTTGTTGTTTCTGTTGTTGTCTCCGTCTCTGTCGGCTTTGCCGTGGTGGCGTCATCGTTCTTGCTGCCACATCCTGCAAACGCAAGCATCGATGCAAGTCCAACACACAACACTACATATTTTAAACGTTTTTTCTTCATGTGTATCCTCCGTATAAAAAGTATTACAATACATCATCCTATTGTAACATATTCGTAATACCCGTACAAGTAAATTGCTCAAATACCTTTATACGTCACTCTATTAACAATTCTTTACATTTCAAATACCGCTGCACATACATTCTCAAGCTGGATATAATCCTCTGCACTTCCAAGCTCCACCGCAGAGTGCATTGCAAGTATAGGTATTCCCATGTCAACAGCCCTCACAGGAATATATGAAGACGCTATAGGGCCAAGTGTCTGTCCGCCTGCCATACCTGATCTGTTTACCTGGCGTTGTACTTTCAGATCATGTTTTCTTGCGAGTGCCATTATCACTGCCGATGCCTCACTGTCTGACACATATCTCTGACTGGCACTTGACTTTAATGCCACTCCATGTCCCATGACTATCTGATTTGTCGGATCACTCTTTTCCGAATAATTTGGATGCGTTGCATGTGCCACATCCAACGACAGCATAAATGCATCCCTCTTTATACGTCTTTTGTCGCACTCCTCCATATTCAGTCCGTCAAAAATCCTGTCTACTATATCTGAGAGGAGTACGGAATCTGCCCCCTGCTTTGACCTGCTGCCTATCTCCTCATTGTCAAACAATGATATAACATTTATATTGTTGCCCTTTTCTGCTTTGCACATTGTATCGACAAGTGCTGCCACCGATGTTACATTGTCCAGCCTAGGTGAGGCTATCATATCTTTCTCAGCTCCGACTATCTCCATTCCATCCATATTGTATAAATACAGATCATAATCAAGCATATCATCTTCAAGCAATCCCAGATCACCAGCCACATACTTCAAGATATCACCGTTTTTTACTTCATGTCCATTTAATCCATAGATCGGAATCAGTTCCTTCTGTACATTCATCTTATCCCCTGTCGAATCCTTTTTCAAATGAGGAGCAAGGCTTGGGATTATGCACATAGCTCTCTCCGAATCATACAGA
>URJU01000281.1 GCA_900548315.1 uncultured Coprococcus sp.
GAGATTACTACGCGTCTCGTGGGCTCGGAGATGTGTATAAGAGACAGATTTTATTTTGCAAAACGTTTTTTTTCTGTACATATTCTGTTCATATTTTATGTTTATACTGAACTCAGTTGTTCAAGAGAAAATAATTTACTCTTAGTTGTTTAAGTTGTTGTTAAAAAAAGAACCGCAAAGTTTTCTAAAGCGGTTCTTTTTTTGCATTCAAATATATCTATGTATTTGTATTTTTCACTACTCTGTTGGAAGTTTTGCCTTTTCAAATATCTCCATGACTTTGTCATCTGGTTTCTTTGTTAAAAGTGATACGATGACCGCCACAATTAAAGCTGACACAAATCCAGGAACCAGCTCATACAGACCGGTGGAAGTTGCAAGGAACTTGTACCAGAGCATATCAACTGTAAATCCTACTACTATTGATGCAAGTGCACCGTTGTAGTTGAGTCTCTTCCAATAAAGTGAAAGAAGTATTACCGGACCAAATGCTGAACCAAATGCACCCCATGCATTTGACACGAGTGCCATGATTCCCTCACAGTTAGGGTTCATAGCTATTGCAAGTGCCACAACTGAGATGATGATTACCACGATTCTTCCTGCCCAGAGCATCTCCTTATCAGATGCATTCTTTCTGAATATAGGCTTGTATACATCAGATGCAAATGCTGACGATGAGGCGAGAAGCTGTGAATCGGCTGTACTCATGGATGCCGCAAGGATAGCAGAAAGAAGTATACCTGCTACAAGTGCCGGGAACACTCCTCTTACAAGTTTGATGAATACCTGTGAGTTGTCTGTAAGCCCACCGCCGAGATACTTGAGGCCGACCATACCAACTACAGATGCCATGACAAGGATGATTCCTGTCCAGCAGGTACCGACTATTCTAGACTTATTCATCTCCTTCTCTGACTTGATCGAGATGTATCTTATAAGGATATGTGGCATACCCATGTATCCAAGTCCCCATGCAAGACCTGATATGATATTGATCACACTAGTCTTGTCAAATGAACCACTTACAAGGGCATTATAATAATTATCCGGAATGACAACATCAGGTGCTACAAAGCCGGCGCCCTGCATGGTGATGACCGCAATGATAGGTGCGATCATAAGAGCTGCAAGCATCAGCAATCCTTGGAAGAAATCAGTCCAGCACACCGCATTGAATCCTCCGAGGAATGTATACACGATGATGATGATCGCTGCGCCGATCATAGCTGTATTTCTGTTAATTCCCATAACTGTGTTGAACAGTGTTCCGCATGCAGATATACTTGATGCGGCATATATACAATATGCAACCACAAATATAACAGCGCATATGATAAGCAGCAGCTTGTTGTCGGACTGGAAACGATTGGTCAGATACTGGGGTATCGTGATCGAATCATTGTATGCTATCGAAAATCTTCTGAGTCTCGGTGCTATGAATATCCATGCACACGCTGTTCCGATAAACAGGCCTACAGATATCCACATGTTGCTAAGTCCGGTCGCATAGAACGCTCCGGGCAGTCCCATTAATACCCACGCACTCATATCTGATGCTCCGGCACTGAGTGCAGCTACCAGACCGTTCATATCTCTTCCGCCAAGGAAATAATCCTTCTCTCCGGCATTTCCTCTGGATTTGAAGAAGAAATAAATTCCTACACCGATTACCAGGACAAAATACGCAATAAACGCAATCATCTCGTAAACATTCATTAGTAAATCCACCTTCCATTATGATATTTTATAATTTATCTACTCCGCACCAACTTTATCACTGCAACGCAGTATCTCACTGTCAGCACACATAACAAAGCAAATTTTACACGTAAACATACCAAAATGCAAGATTTTTCGGCATTTGGCGTTTTATCTGACGTTTTATCAATATTGCCAGTCTCCTGACAACAGGGCTCACGCCTATGGTATCCCAGTATGATTCTCACTTAGACTGTTGTCAGATTTATTCCTGATAAAATAACACAGCCGGTTCATGGCGGCATATCCGATCTGTCTCTTATACACATCTCCGAGCCCATGAGACGCGTAGTAATCT
>URJU01000282.1 GCA_900548315.1 uncultured Coprococcus sp.
GCGTCAGATGTGTATAAGAGACAGGCCATGCCGTTGTTCATCTCTTCAACTTCAAATGAAAAATGTTCAGTCAACGCAGTATTGAGGCTGTCAAGCATATGTCCCACAACATTGCAGAACAGATCGTCCTTATCCTTGAAAAAGAAATACATTGCTCCAGTTGTCACTCCTGCCTTTTGACATATGTTTCTGAGTGACACGCCCATAAATCCTTTATCCATGAACTCTTCCTTGGCACACTTTAGAAGTTCTTTCCTCGTCTCGCTGTCATGTTGTATTTTCTTTGCCATAATCCTCACCCATTTAATTATAATATAAAATAACATAACAGTGTTACGTTTAATAACACCGTTATGTTAAAACATATCGATCATTTTGTCAACTATTTTATTTATTATACATATCGCTATAAATCCTGTCTATAGTCTCATCGCGACTCAATTTATCATACAGATAATAATCAGAATCAGATTTAAATGATCCATACACATCCTCAGATTCCAATATTGGTGCCATAACCGACAATTTGTCGCTGTTTTCTTTTCTCATAGCATCTGCCTGGACCTCAAATCCAGTCAGCATATCATGCTCATCAAGAACAGCAAGTGCCGAGCTGCTGATCGGAACACCTTTTTCTGTTCCCTGCCTTAAAGTCATCTCCTCACTGTTCAACAGATAATTCAACAACTTTGCAGCCGATTCTGGATGTTCAGTATTATTACTTATCGCATACATTGTTGCAGGTTTTACAAACCAGCCTAACGATTTTGCCCCTGGCTCACATATGTATTCGCCTACTTTTACATCATATCCATTTTCCTTCAAAGGATCACAATATCCTCCTGCATCACTTACCCACGCAAGAGTGCCGCCAACCTCACCGCTGGCAAAAGCATTCCTGTTAAATGAATCTAGAGACATTAAGACTTTTT
The DNA here is from genome assembly GCA_900548315.1 of uncultured Coprococcus sp. Classification (GTDB taxonomy): domain Bacteria; phylum Bacillota; class Clostridia; order Lachnospirales; family Lachnospiraceae; genus Coprococcus. The sequence continues at coordinate 933 of URJU01000282.1, forward strand.
TATCAAGTAGTTCCTTATAAAAATCCAACATGACACCTATCTGTTCCTTACTCAGATTCAATGTACCATCAGATTTGACCGGATCATTTCCGGTTGTCTGTATATAATGTGAAAGCAACATAAAGAATAATGATTTTTTAGTCATGCCCAGAGGATATACCCCATCTTTGCTCATGATTCTGGCTGCATCAAACAAGTCATCCCATGTTCTGGGAATACTAAGTCCATATGAATTCCACAGAGTCTCATTATAATAAAAAGTCTCCGTATTGAACGCAATAGGAATAGCATTCAATCTTCCATTTTTTGTTCCAAAGGCAAGCTCTTCTTCAGTGTAATTTTCAAAATCAATATAATCCGAAAGCAAATTAAGATCATAAAAACCAGATCCGTCAGAAGAATATGTATCAAGCCAGCCATAGTTTATAAGCATAACATCTGGAGTCTCCTGAGACTTCATGTATATGTGCTGTCTGTTCTCATATCCATTCCACACACCATATTTGCACTTGACGTTTATTTCCGGATTTTCTTTTTCAAACATGTCAATAGCATCCAATGTGTACCGATTTCTATTGTCATCCCCCCACCATGAATACTCAATGGTTGTTGTTTCGCTGACCGTTGTACCCGAACTCTTTTCTCCACAACCGCTAAATGCTAGAAGTATGAAGATCATCAACAAAACCGATATTGCTCTTTTGTGATTTCTAATTATATGTTTCATCCGACACACCTCTCATTGGTCCTGGTTTTCCACAAACCAACTATACTGTCCTTTTCCGTTTCTCTTTGAGTTATACAAAGCAATATCTGCTTTCTTCATCATAATATCATAATCATCTGCATTTTCCCCATACACAGCATAGACGCCTGCAGATAATGAAAGTTTACAATCTGGGTATTTTTCAGCAACATTTATATCAAAATTCTCATTCAGAAGTTTCAGTTCAAAGTCCACTTTCTTTCTTACATTATCCAAAGTCCATCCAGTAAACTGCCTGTAAACTGCAAACTCATCGCCACCTACACGTCCGATCACAGAGTCAGCTCCCAGCATTCTTGTGAAAAGTTTTGCAGATTTGGCTAGTACCACATCTCCCTCTCCATGTC